>NZ_JBLWTZ010000015.1:0-34306 GCF_048269885.1 Tenacibaculum sp.
ACTAACAATTTAAGGTGATTATCGCAATGGGGCTCACCTCTTACCATTCCGAACAGAGAAGTTAAGCCCATTAGCGCCGATGGTACTGCCACAGGTGGGAGAGTAGGTCGTTGCCTTTCTTTAAAAAACCTCAATCTTTGATTAGATTGAGGTTTTTTTGTTTTTATATATAATAACTTTTTAAAAAAGCATACTTCGTAGGTTTTAATTCTTCCCTCGTTACTTTTATAATTTTAAAAGAAGTAATTTTGCCTTAAAAAGGAAGAACATGAACAAATCAATTTATATCGCTGCTAGTGATGCTAATTCAGGAAAATCTATGCTGAGTTTGGGATTGATGCAGCTATTACTTCGTAAAAAACCTAAAGTGGGTTATTTTAGACCTATAATAGACAATCCAATAGGAAATAAGAAGGATAATCATATAAATACAGTGCTTAATTACTTCAATTTAAACAGTAGCTATGAAGATTGTTATGCTTTTACTAGATCAGAATTAATTAGGATGCTAAATGATGATCAAGAGGACGAAGTAATTAATAAGATAATAGAAAAGTACAAGACATTAGAAGAGGAAAATGATTTTGTAATTATTGAAGGAACAGATTTTTCTGATCATGGAGCTGTGATAGAGATGGATTTAAACGTTCTTATCGCAAAAAATATAGGAGCGCCTGTAATTATCGTTTCAGGAGGTGTAAATAAATCACTTGAAGATTTTATACAAAGCTTACGATTAACCTATGATTCTTTTATAAACAAAGATGTACAGGTCATTGCAGTTGTGGCAAACAAAGTACAAGAAAAAAATATTCCAATTATAGTAGAAGAAGTTGGTGTTAACTTGCCAAAGTCAGTTTCTGTTAATGCCATTCCTATTGACCAAAAATTAAATAATCCAACAATTAAGGAGTTTTTAATGGAAGTTGAAGGAGAAATTTTATTTGGAGAAGAGTTCCTAAACAATACAACAGGTGATATAAAAGTTGGAGCAATGCAATTATCACATTTTTTACATCACTTAACTGATGATAGTGTTGTCGTAACTCCTGCAGATAGGTCAGATATTTTGTTAGGAACATTACAAGCGAATATTTCTAGTAATTACCCATCTATATCGGGAATTATTCTTACAGGGGGGATGGAATTAAATTCTTCTATTATTAAGTTAATAGAAGGGTTGGAAAAGATAGTACCTATCCTTTGGGTAAAGGACGGAACATTTAGTATTGCCTCAAGATTAGGTGCCGTTCGTTCACACATTTATGCTGAGAATGTAGATAAAATAAAAATATCAATCAGCATGTTTGAAAAATATGTTGATGTAGCAAGTTTGAATGAAAAACTAGCTAGCTATAAAGGCTCTGAAGCATTAACACCAAGAATGTTTCAATATAACTTATTAAAAAAGGCTAAGGAAGCTCGCAAGCATATAGTATTACCAGAGGGAAATGATGATAGAATTTTAATAGCCGCTTCCCAACTACAAAAAACAGACGTTGTTAAGTTAACAATATTAGGAAAAAGAGTAAATGTAGAAGCTTCAGTCAAACGATTAAATATTCCTTTTGATTTCGATAAAACTGAAATTATCAACCCAATAGAATCTGAATACTTTGCAGATTTTTCCAACACGTTATATGAATTGAGAAAACACAAAGGATTGAGTCCAGCCATGGCAGAAGATTTAATGGGAGATGTTTCTTATTTTGGAACAATGATGGTGTACAAAGGAATTGCAGATGGAATGGTTTCTGGGGCAGCACATACTACTCAACATACTATAAAACCAGCTTTACAGTTTGTAAAAACGAAACCTGGGTTTTCAGTCGTTTCATCAATTTTCTTTATGTGTTTAGAGGATAGAGTTTCTGTATTTGGAGACTGTGCCATTAACCCGAACCCAACAGCTGAAGAATTAGCAGAAATTGCAATTTCTTCAGCAGATTCGAGTATTGCATTTGGTATAGATCCTAAAATAGCTATGTTATCATATTCATCAGGTACTTCAGGAAAAGGAGCAGATGTAGATACGGTTAGAAGAGCTACTGAAATTGTGAAGGAAAAGCGTCCAGATTTAAAAGTAGAGGGACCAATTCAGTACGATGCAGCGGTTGATCCTTCCGTAGGAAAAAAGAAATTACCAAATTCAGAAGTTGCAGGTCAAGCCAATGTGTTAATTTTTCCGGATTTAAATACCGGAAATAATACTTATAAGGCAGTACAGCGGGAAACAGGAGCTTTGGCAATCGGACCAATGTTGCAAGGGTTGAATAAACCTGTAAACGATTTAAGTAGAGGTTGTACGGTTGATGATATTTTTAATACTGTAATTTTAACTGCAATTCAAGCGCAAGAATAGCTTGCTCATTAATTTAAAATAGATGAAAGTTTTAGTCATAAATTCAGGAAGTTCCTCAATAAAATATCAATTGTTTGAAATGCCTCAACAAGAAGTACTTTGTTCAGGATTGATAGAAAGAATTGGTTTAGAGTTGGGGAAGGTTCACTATAAATCTAACAATACTAAAATAGAAGAAGAGGTAATTGTCACAGATCATAAATCAGGTTTAGAAAGAGTAGTTGATTTATTGTTAGATAAAAAAGTAGGAGTAATTTCTTCTACAGATGAAATTAAAATTGTTGGGCACCGAGTAGTGCATGGAGGTAGCACCTTTACAAAAACAACTATAGTAACAGAAGAGGTTAAAAAGAAAATAGAATCGTTATTTTCATTAGCGCCATTACATAATCCAGCAAACTTAGAAGGGATTAGGGTATCTGAAGCTATTTTTAAGAATGCACAACAAGTAGCCGTTTTTGATACAGCATTTCATCAAACCATACCAGTTGAGGCTTATAAATATGCAATTCCTAATAAATTTTTAGATGAGCATAGAATTCGCTTGTATGGGTTTCATGGTACGAGTCATAAATACGTGTCGGAAAAAGCAAATGAGTACCTTCAAAAAAAACACTCAAAAATTATTACGATTCACTTAGGTAATGGATGTAGCATTACAGCGGTTGAAAATGGAAAGAGTATTGATCATAGTTTAGGATTTGGCCCTGTTACAGGGTTAATTATGGGGACTCGTTCTGGAGATATAGACCATTCTTTAATTTTCTATTTGATAAATAATTTAGGATACGATGTTGATGATGTAAACAACATGTTACAAAAAGAAAGCGGAATGCTAGGTTTAACAGGATTTAGTGATTTACGTGATATTGAAGCAGCAGCAGCAAAAGGAAATAAAAACTGTCAGTTAGCATTGGATATGAATGCTTATAGAATAAAGAAATACATAGGTTCTTACGTTGCAGCAATGAATGGTTTGGATGCAATTGTATTCACGGCAGGTATTGGTGAAAATTCTGATGTGATTCGAAGATTAGTCTGTACAGATATGGAGTATTTAGGCATTGAAATGGATATAGAAAAGAATGCTGTTCGAGCAAAACAATTAATAGAAATACACAAAGAGATATCGAAAGTAAAAGTATTGGTAATTCCAACAAACGAAGAATTGGAAATTGCAAAACAATCTTACGAGTTATTATAGTATGAATTATAAATATGCTTATTTAGTACGGTTTCAATATTTAGGTTTTCGCTTACACGGTTGGCAAAAACAACCTAATTTAAAAACAGTTCATTTTTTTGTTGACAAGACATTAAAGTTTGTGTGTAAAGGAATTCGATGTAAGTCCGTAGGAGTTGGGAGAACGGATGCAAAAGTTTCCTCGACTAATTATTATTTTCAGTTGTTTATTGATGAAAAATTAAACGAAGCTTTCTTTATAGAAGACTTCAATCGAAATTCACCTTCTGATATTCGAGTGTTAGCTGTAGAGCAACTTCACGATGAAGAGTTTAATATCATTCAGCATCCTAAAGTAAAAGAGTATCGTTATTACTTTTCCTTTGGAGAGAAAAATCATCCCTACTGCGCTCCTTTTTTAACGGGGTATTTAGATGAATTAGATGTTGAATTGATGAAAGAAGGTGCACGATTGTTTGAAGGTTTTCATAATTTTAAACATTATTGCACCAAACCATCAGCAGAAACCAAAGTAGCGCGTAGTATTGATGTATGTAAAATAGAAGAAAATACGGAATTATCCGCTTCTTTTTTTCCAGAGAAAAGTTTTGTGTTGGTTATTAGAGGGAGTGGGTTTTTACGGAATCAAATTCGTCTAATCATGGGAGCTTTAGCTGAATTAGGTAAAGGGAACTACGATTTAGAATTTATCAAAAAAAGTTTAAGACCAGAAAATAGTGATATCGATTTTATGAAAACCATCGCACCAGCTTCTGGGTTACATTTACATAAAGTAGAATTTAAAAAAGAGTAAGTGACAAATTTTATTCGGTGTCTTTTCTGGACGCTATTTTCAATAAATACGCACTTCCTAATTTTGATTCCCTAGTTTTAGGGTTCAAAAATTTTAAGCTAAGCCTTGTTACTCTAAAATGATCAACTCTATGTTTTTCTTTTATAACAAAGCCTTCTTTTTCTACTTTTTCAAGCGGAATATTTCTAATGACAATCCAAACATCATTATCTACATTTTTTAATTCTTCTTTTGTAATGTGAGGTGTATTTCTCTGAGTATAAAAATCTAAAGGCCAAGAATAATCATTCTCATAAAAAAAGATGTCCTTTACATTTATGGTGTCATTTTGATTAATAATGTTTGCTAGTTTTATTCCTCCTTGATATTGTAATAATTCAGGGTAGAAGTAAGAGTTAAGTACCACATTTACAAATACCATTAGCAATACTGAGTTGACAACAATTTTTTTACTAAAATCTTCTTTTTGAATTAAGTTAATGAGTACTGTTAATACTAGAATAATACTCAACGCTATAATTAAAATAGAAGGAGTGTTAAAAGTGCAGCATAAAATTAAAATAACTGCAATAGTTAACACTAAAACCATAAAATAAACAACACCTAAGAATATTTTCAGTGTTTTTTGTTGATTGTCCTTTTGAAGATTGTATAAAATTCCAGCAGTAAAAACAGCTAATAAAGCTAATAACGGATTTAAATAATGTGGTAATTTAAATTTTGAAAAGCTAATAATAAATAGGGTAATTAATACTCCACCTATAGTTAATAATTCTATACCTTGTACAGGTTTAAATTTGTTTACAACTAACTTTTTTATTTGATAATACAAGCCATAGTACATTAAGAAAGCCCAAGGTAAAAAAGTCCAAAGTAGAGAATGAAAAAAGAAAAAGTAATCAGGACTGTTTTGCTTGAAACCAGTAGCTGTTATTCTCTCAACATTCTGACTCCATAGAATAAAATTTACACCATCCATTCCAAATTGAACATAGTAAGCATATACTACAGGAGTAATAGAAAGGAAGAAAGCAATCAAACCTATAAGAACTTTATAAGAGAATATTGTATTAAATTTTCTAGTATAAACGATGTGTGAAACTGTGGCAAAACAAATAATACCAACTCCATAAAACCCTTTAGTAGAAAAGGAGATTCCCATACCAATAGCTCCTAAAATAATAGGAACTAGTTTTCTTGTTGAAACATATTCAAACAATTGCCAAATAGCAAAAATAGTTGCTCCAGTTAAGACAGCATCAGTACGAACATCGTGGTTAGCTAAAATGATAGATTGACTAGTTAAGAAGATAAGAGAACCAAAGTGAGCAACACTTTTACTATATAATTTCCCTGTTAATTGATAAATAGAATAGGCTCCTAAAACAGTAAACAATAAAGCTGGGATTCGGTAAGCCCATTCGTGTAGGCCAAAAATTTTAAATGAAATAGCAGATAACCAAAAATGCATATGTGGTTTATCTAAATAAGGATTAGGACCTTTTAAAAGTTCAAAAAAATTATCACTTAAATACATGCGCATAGCCATTGTGGCATGTTGCGCAGAATCATTAGCCATTAAGGGAATAAATAACCCTATAACATACACGATTGCCACTAAAAAATAGAGGTATTTAATGTTTTTTTGCTGGTAAAAAAAGTCCATAAATTATGTATTGAGTGAAACAGTTGTTAACCGTACCTTACTTATAATAAAAGCCAATCCTATTAAAGAAATTAAAGCCGTAATAATATTAAATGAGAGCCCAATACTTGTCGCAATTGTTTCTTGGGTATTTAAAAAGGAGGAGGCTTTTAAAAAGATATACTCTCTTGCTCCAAATCCAGCAAAAGAAACTACTGAAAGTACTGATGAAATTAGAAAAACAAAACAATAACTAATAATTCCAGTTATCTTTAATTGAAAAGCTTTAATAATGCAAACAATGACACCCACTTGTAACAATTGAATAACTAATGAATAACCAAAACTATAGTTATAATATGTGTTGCTATTTTTAAAAATCCGAACCATTATAAGCTTTGCTATAAAAAAAGAAGCTAAAGCTATAATGATACTTACTAAGAATAATAATGAGTTGAAAAAAAACAAATACCCGCCCATTAAAATTAATAGAGAAAAAATAGCTAATAAACCAATAAGTCTATCAACAAATACACATTTAGTTAGCTGTTTGGTTTTCCAACCAAATTGTTTATTTAGTATATATATTTTGTAAGCATCTCCCCCTACACCTCCAGGTATGAAGAAGTTATAAAACATCCCAACAAAATACAATTTTAAATTGCTACCTTGACTTAGGTAAAATTGGTTATGATGAAAAATGTAATTTAATCGTAAAGATGAAACAAGCTGTGAAATCACAAATAATGAAATAGCCAATACTAAGTAAAAAGGATTGGAGGTCTCATATAATTTGATGACTTGGTTAAAGTCAATTTTTGTAAAAACCAAGTATAAGAGTAAGATGCTTACTCCTATTTTGGCTAAGGTTTTAACAAGCTTCTTATTCACTTACATGAATTTTTCTAATAGTATAAGGACGTTTTTTTTGCGACTCATAATAAGTTCTCATTAACAAGTCAGTAATAATCCCCACAGTAAAAAATTGCAAGCTAATAATAACTAGCATAACACCAACAATTAACAAAGGTCTGCCCCAAATATCTTGTCCCAATAATTTTAATATTAGTAAGTAGAAATTAATGGCTAATCCGAAGAACATAAAAAACAACCCGAAGTTACCAAAAAGGTGTACAGGGCGCTGCATATACTTTCTTTGGAAGATAATTAATATGATGTCATTGATCACCTTTACAGTTCTTCCCAACCCATATTTAGATTGTCCATGGATTCTCGGATGATGTTTTACAGGAACCTGAGTAATTTTTGCTCCGTTTAAGTGAGCTAAAAGATTGATAAAGCGGTGCATTTCACCGTACAAGTTTAAATCTTTAGCTATTTCTTTTTTAAATACTTTTATCGCACATCCTTGATCTTTTAAATCCAAACGAGTAGCTCTTCTAATTAAAAAATTTGCAATTTTAGAAGGAATTGTGCGAATAAAAGAGTCTTTTCTTTTAGCTCTAATTCCTGTAACTACATCCCAATCTTCAGATTCAGCTTTTTCAATCATATGAGGGATATCTGATGGATCATTTTGCATGTCACCATCAAGGGTAACGATGTAATCACCTTTCGCTTGATCAAAACCAGCAGCTAATGCTAAACTTTGTCCGTAATTTTTACGTAACTCAACCAAAACAACTCGAGAGTTGTTCATGTTAATAACATTTTTCTTTGTGTTATCGGTTGAAAAATCGTCAATGTAAATGATTTCATAATCGAATCCTTTTAAACTATCATCAATCTGTTTAGTTAAAGGAACTACATTGTCTTCTTCATTGTAAACAGGAACAATTACAGATATGAATCCGTAGGATTTTTTATTTGACATAGGTGCTTATTTATTGGGCAAAGTTACTACAAAGAATTTAAAAAAAAATAAAAGCTCATTTTTTAAATGAGCTTTTATTTAGATATAATATTGAAGAGAAAAAACTAATCTCTAATTAAACTTCTTGAGATTACAATTTTCTGAATTTCTGAAGTTCCTTCATAAATTTGAGTGATTTTAGCATCACGCATTAAACGTTCTACATGGTATTCTTTTACGAAACCATTACCTCCGTGAATTTGAACTGCTTCAACAGTTTGTTCCATAGCTACTTTAGAAGCATATAATTTTGCCATAGCACCTTCACGATCGTAGTTTTCACCAGCATCTTTTTTGCAAGCAGCAGCCATTACTAAGTGACGAGCCGCAGCAATTTCTGTATACATATCAGCTAATTTGAATGCGATAGCTTGATGATTGCAAATTTCAGTACCGAAAGCTTTACGCTCCTTAGAGTATTTTAACGCTAATTCGTAAGCTCCAGCAGCAATACCTAATGCTTGAGCAGCAATACCAATACGTCCTCCAGATAACGTCTTCATGGCAAATTTGAATCCGAATCCGTCTTCACCAATACGATTTTCTTTAGGAACTTTTACGTCGTTAAACTGTAAGGTATGAGTATCAGAACCACGGATACCTAATTTGTCTTCTTTCGGTCCAACGTGGAAACCTTCCATACCTTTTTCAATAATAAAAGCATTGATTCCTCTATGACCTTTAGCTCTATCAGTTTGTGCAATAACTAAATAAGTATCAGCACGCCCACCATTAGTAATCCAGTTTTTAGTACCATTTAATAAATAGTAATCACCTTTGTCTTCAGCAGTAGTTGCTTGCGAAGTAGCATCAGAACCCGCTTCTGGCTCACTTAAACAAAAAGCTCCTATTTGCTCACCAGTAGCTAATTTTGTTAAGTACTTTTGTTTTTGTTCTTCTGTTCCGTAAGCTTCTAAACCGTAGCATACTAACGAATTGTTTACAGAAACCATTACTGAAGCAGAAGCATCAATTTTTGATAATTCTTCCATAATTAATACGTAAGAAACAGCATCCATTCCACTTCCTCCGTATTTAGGATCTACCATTACTCCCATAAACCCTAACTCACCCATTTTGCGAACTAGTTCATTAGGAAACTCTTGTTTTTCATCTCTTTCTATAACTCCTGGCAATAATTCGGTTTGAGCAAAATCACGTGCAGCATCACGAATCATTAAATGCTCTTCTGTAAGGTTAAAATCCATTATCTATTTTATATTTTGTTAAATTCGTAAAAAATGTGCTCAAAGATACTTTTTTAATAGCAATTTTTCAATAGACTTGCTATTTTTACTTTATGCAAGACAACTATATTTATTGTATCGGATTAATGTCAGGAACTTCTTTAGATGGAATAGATTTGGCATATATAAAAATACATGAAAATTCATATAAAGATTTTAGAATTATACAAGCAGACACAATAGCATATTCTAATCAATGGAAAAATAAACTACAAGAAGCTATAAATTACGATAAGAAAGATTTACAAATTTTAGATGTTGATTACGGTAAATTTTTGGGAAAAATATTAAATAACTTTATAAAAGAACACCGTATCACTAAATTAGATTTCATAGCTTCTCATGGGCATACCATTTTGCATCAGCCAGAAGTAGGAATAACGTTACAAATAGGCAATGGCCAAGAAATAGCGACGATAACTAAGAAAGATGTTGTTTGTGATTTTAGAACTCAAGATGTAGTGTTAGGAGGACAAGGAGCTCCTTTAGTGCCTATTGGAGATAGGCTATTATTTTCCGATTATGATTACTGTTTAAACTTAGGAGGTTTTGCAAACATTTCTTATGAAGAAAATAAACGAAGGATAGCTTTTGATATCTGCCCTGTAAATATTGTGCTAAATTATTATACACGTAAAATAGGAGTAGAATATGATAATGATGGAAGAATGGCTTCAGAAGGAAAAATTAATGTTGAATTATTAAGACGATTGAATGCGCTTTCCTTTTATCAAGAGCTTCCTCCAAAATCGTTGGGGTTAGAATGGGTACAGTCAACTATTTTTCCTTTAATAGATAAAGAGGAAGCAGATATATCGACTATTCTAAGAACTTTTGTAGAACATGTAGCGATGCAAATAGGGAATGTTGTTAAAAATGATGCTACTATTTTAGTAACAGGAGGAGGAGCGTTCAATACGTTTTTAATGAAGAGAATAGAATTTTTTGCACAGACAAAAATAAAACAAGTAAGTACAGAACTTATCGATTACAAAGAAGCGTTGATTTTTGCGCTATTAGGCGTGTTAAAAGTTCAAAATAAGGTAAACTGTTTACAGTCAGTTACTGGGGCAAAGAAGGATCATTCTTCAGGAAATATTTTTTATCCACATAAAAAAAATAAAGTACTTGAGTAATGTTGTTTTTTATGATAAATTTGTTCGGTAACAACTACACATTAAAACCTATAGTATAATGAATCAACTTTAGCTTCCCCTAAGGGGAATAATTACAACGAATTTTTTGAATATGAAAAAGAAACAGATAAAGTTGAAAATCATCTATTATAACATTAAACAATGAAAGAATTATTAAAGCAATACGAAGAAAAACAACCAGAAATAGTATTTAATTGGAAAGACCCTGAAACAGAAGCAGAAGGTTGGACAGTTATCAATTCGTTAAGAGGAGGTGCTGCTGGTGGTGGTACACGTATGCGTAAAGGATTAGATAAATATGAAGTAATGTCACTTGCTAAAACTATGGAAGTGAAATTTACGGTATCGGGACCAGCAATTGGAGGGGCAAAATCAGGAATTAATTTTGATCCGCAAGACCCTCGTAAAAAAGGAGTTTTAGAGCGTTGGTATAAAGCTGTTGCACCATTATTAAAAAACTATTATGGAACAGGAGGAGACTTAAATGTTGATGAAATCCATGAAGTAATTCCGATTACAGAAGATAGTGGAGTTTGGCATCCTCAAGAAGGAGTTTTTAATGGACATTTCAAGCCTACTGAAGCAGATAAAATTAACCGCATTGGTCAGTTACGTCATGGAGTTATTAAGGTATTAGAAGATGAAAGCTTATCACCAAGTGTAGCTAGAAAATATACAGTAGCTGATATGATTACTGGATATGGAGTTGCTGAAGCAGTTCGTCATTACTACGATATTTATGGAGGAACAGTAGAAGGAAAGCGTGCTGTAGTACAAGGTTTTGGTAATGTAGGTTCAGCAGCAGCTTATTATTTAGCACAAATGGGAGCTAAAGTAGTAGGAATTATAGATCGTGTTGGAGGAGTTATTAAAGAAGAAGGATTTTCTTTTGAAGAAATTCAAGAAATGTTTTTAAATAAAGATGGGAATACGTTAGTGTCTGAAAACATGATTCCATTTGAGGAGATGAATGAGCGTGTTTGGAATCTTCCTTGTGAAGTTTTCGCACCATGTGCAGCTTCAAGGTTAGTTACTCAAGAGCAAATTAACCAAATGATAAATTCAGGATTAGAAGTTATCTCTTGTGGAGCAAATGTTCCGTTTGCAGATAAAGAAATTTTCTTTGGATCTATTATGGAAGATACAGATAAGAAAGTAAGTTTGATTCCAGACTTTATTTCAAATTGTGGTATGGCAAGAGTATTTGCATACTTTATGGAGCGTAGAGTAGAAATGACAGATCAAGCCATTTTTGAAGATACATCAAATACTATTAAAAAAGCATTACAAAGAGCACATGCTAAAAGTGCAGCAAAAACTCACATAAGTGAAACAGCTTTTGAAATAGCATTAAAAGAACTAGTGTAAAATTATTAGTCTTTATGATTACAAAAATGCTGTTTTTGAGTAATCAAGTATAATAAAAGTAAAAGTCTTCCTTTATTGTTAAAAGTAAGGAAGACTTTTTATATCAAACAATTTTAAATAAAAGAAATCGTTAGTTAAATAGCGAAAACATAATATAAATCCTAATTTAGTATTCATGCTATTATTTCAAGAAACTCAGGAGTTGGTAGAGGAAGTACCTCAAGAAAAAACGTTATCAATCTATAATTTAATTATGGATGGAGGTGTAGGCGGTCAAATCATTATCGCTTTGTTATTCGTGTTATTAGCCGTAGCTCTTTATATTTATTTTGAACGTTTTTTTGCTATTAAAGAAGCATCAAAAGTTGATATTAATTTTATGGATCAAATTAGAGATCATGTAACCAATGGAAGAATAGATAGTGCTAAATCACTTTGTGATAATACCGTAACACCAACAGCCAGATTAATAGGAAAAGGAATTTCTAGAATAGGAAAACCTTTGGAAGATATTAATACAGCAATAGAGAATGCAGGAAAACTAGAGGTTTATAAACTAGAAAGAAATGTATCAGTACTAGCAACAATAGCAGGAGCTGCTCCAATGATAGGTTTTTTAGGAACTGTAATTGGAATGATTGTTGCGATTCATGAAATAGCAAATTCAGGAGGACAAATTGATATTAAGATGTTATCGGATGGTTTGTATACAGCTATGACAACTACTGTAGCAGGATTAATAGTAGGAATTATTGCATATATCGCTTACAATCATTTAGTAGTTCGTACAGATAAGGTTGTTTATCAAATGGAAGCAAAATCTGTTGAGTTTTTAGACTTATTAAACGAACCAGTATAATGAATTTACGAGGAAGAAATAAAGTCAATCCAAATTTCAATATGTCATCAATGACTGATATTGTTTTTTTGTTATTGATATTTTTTATGTTAACATCAACATTGGTTACAGTAAGTGCCATTGATGTCTTGTTGCCTAAAGCTGGAGGTAAAACAGAGAACAATACATCAGTAGCAGTAACCATAACAAATGATGCGTCGTTTTACATAGATAAAACAAAAGTCAGTAATGTAAATTTAGAAAGGGAGTTGCTAACTAAGGTAGGCGTAGACAAAAAGAAAACAGTGGTTATTCGGGGTGATCAAAATGTGCAATATAAAAATGTAATGCAGGTGATTGATATAGCGAATAGAAACAAGTTAAAAATGATTTTAGCTGTTGAAGGCAAATAAATGAAAGTTTTAGATACCCAACATAAACGTAAATCGGCTGTTATTACAGCAATTATTCTGATATTATTTATTATTGGAATATTCAATTACGGAATGAAATATCTCGATCCACCTATTGAATATGGCCTAGCGATTAATTTTGGTGCCTCTGAAGTAGGAAGTGGAGAACCTGTTGAAAAAACTAAGGCACAAGCAACGTCACAACAAGAGGAAGTAGTGGAAGAACAAGTAGAAGAAACTCCTGAAGAAACTATCAAAGAAGAAATTATTACAGATGACACAGCGGAAGAAGTCCCAGTTGTTGAAAAACAAGTAGAAAAGAAAGAAGCTGTAAAAGAAACTCCAAAAGAAGTAAAACCTAAAGAGAAGCCAAAGCCAAAACCATCAAAAGAAACCACAGATGCGTTAAATAGTCTATTAAATGGAACTTCAAAAGATGGTGCAAATACAGGAGAAGGAGATGATAAACAATCAGGTGTAAAAGGAAATGAAAAAGGAGATCCTAATTCAGATAAATACTATGGAAGCTCAGGAAGTGGTTCTGGAGGGAATTATAACCTTGCCGGTAGAAAAGCTTTGTTAAAACCAATAAAAAAACCAGACTGTCAAGAGGAAGGCACAGTGGTGGTAAGTATTGAAGTAGATCAAAACGGACGAGTGATAAAAGCAACCCCAGGGGTAAAAGGAACTACAAACTCAGCTCCATGTTTGTTAGAGCCAGCAAAACAAGCAGCTTTAAGAACTAAATGGAATGCTGATGGAAATGCACCGTCAAAGCAACGAGGAACTATTATCTACAAGTTTTCTCTTTCAAAATAACATATCTTTGCTGAATATTTAGAATAATGATGTTTTCAATTAGGTTGTGCCGAAGTAAAAACAACTATTGAAAAATTAATAAATACAAATACATGAAACTAACTGTTATTGGAACAGGATATGTAGGATTGGTATCAGGGACTTGTTTTTCAGAAATGGGAAATAAAGTTACTTGTGTAGATATTGACCAAGAAAAAATAAACAAACTACACCAAGGAATCATCCCTATCTACGAACCGGGATTAGAAAAAATGGTTTTGAAAAATGTGGAGAAGCAAAACTTATTCTTTACAACAAAGCTAGAAGAGGCAATTGAAGAAACTGAAATTGTTTTTATAGCAGTAGGAACTCCGATGGGAGAAGATGGTTCAGCCGATTTACAATATGTGTTAACGGTAGCAAAAGAAATAGGGCAGAAGATGAATCACCGGTTAATTGTGGTTGATAAATCTACGGTACCAGTAGGAACAGCTGATAAAGTAAAGGCAGCGATTCAAGCAGAATTAGATCAGAGAAATGTAACGATTGAATTCGATGTAGTTTCTAACCCAGAGTTCTTAAAAGAGGGAGATGCTATTAACGATTTTATGAAGCCAGACAGAGTGGTGATTGGAGCAGAATCTGATTATGCGTTTGAAAAAATGCGTCAGTTATACACGCCATTTACCATGTCATACGAACGTTTTATAGGAATGGATGTTCGTTCTGCTGAAATGACCAAGTATGCTGCTAATGCAATGTTAGCAACAAAAATATCCTTTATGAATGAAATGGCAAATATTTGCGAACGAGTTGGAGCAGATGTCAATAATGTTCGAGCAGGAATTGGTTCCGATTCAAGAATAGGGTATAGTTTCATTTATCCAGGAGCAGGATACGGAGGCTCTTGCTTTCCAAAGGATGTAAAAGCATTGAAAAAGATTGCGGAAGAAAACGGATACGAAGCACAGTTGATTAAGTCGGTAGAAGATGTAAACAATCGTCAGAAGTATGTGATTTCCGAAAAAATAATTAAAAGATTTGGAGAAAATTTAACAGGAAAAACGTTCGGTCTTTGGGGTTTGGCGTTTAAACCAGGAACTGACGATATGCGTGAAGCTCCAGCGATTTATGTGGTGAAAGAATTGGTGAGAAGAGGAGCAAAAGTACAAGCCTATGACCCCAAAGCAATGGAAGAAGCACAACATTTTTATTTAAAAGATGTTGAAAATATAGCTTACAAAAACACAAAGTACGAAGTATTGCAGGAGGCTGATGCATTGGTGTTGTTAACAGAATGGAAAGAGTTTCGTTCTCCAGACTTTTCAGAAATTGAAAAACAACTGAAAACTCCTGTTATTTTCGATGGAAGAAATCAGTACAATAGTTACAGTTTAGAAGAAAGAGGATTTGAATATTATCAAATAGGTAAGAATTAATGAAGATCTTAGTTACAGGAGCAGCCGGTTTTATAGGGTTTCATTTAAGTGAAAGATTGTTAGCAGAAGGACATACAGTTGTTGGGATTGATAATATCAATGATTATTACGATATCAATTTAAAATATGCTCGATTAAAAGAATTGGGGATTGATAGAGAGAATGCTGAGGTTTTTTATCAAGGAGTTGTTAGTAATACCAAAGAGAATTTTAAGTTTATCAGATTAAACTTAGAAGATAAAGAAGAGTTATTTCAATTATTTATTTCAGAGAAATTTGATGTTGTTTGTAATCTAGCAGCTCAAGCGGGGGTTCGTTATAGCATCGAAAATCCTGATGTGTATATTCAAAGTAACATTGTTGGTTTTCTGAATATTTTAGAATGTTGTAGACATCATGAGATTAAACATTTGGTGTATGCGAGTAGTTCAAGTGTGTACGGAGCCAATAAAAAAGTGCCATTTTCTGAAAAAGATAGTGTAGATAATCCTGTGAGTTTATATGCAGCAACGAAAAAGAGTAACGAATTGATGGCGTATACCTATAGTCATTTGTATGAAATCCCGACAACAGGATTACGATTTTTTACCGTTTACGGACCATGGGGAAGACCTGATATGGCTCCAATCCTTTTTGCGGATGCGATTTCAAAAAATCGCCCGATCAAGGTGTTTAATAATGGAGATATGGAACGTGATTTTACCTATATAGATGATATTGTAGAAGGAGTAAAAAGGGTGATTGAAAAATCTATTGAAGATAGAGAATTATATAAAATCTATAATATAGGTAATAACGATTCTGTAAAACTGTTGGATTTTATTACACAGATGGAAACGAGTTTAGGAAAAGAAGCTATCAAAGAAATGTTACCGATGCAGATGGGAGATGTAAAAAGAACTTGGGCAAATGTAGATGAGTTAATCAATGATTATACTTATAAGCCTAAAGTAAAAGTAGCAGAAGGAGTGCGTCGTTTTGTACAATGGTATCAAGAATATCATAATTAGTTTATAAAATCCTTAATTACAATATAATTGTTTAATGACTTATCAAGAAGTATTAGATTGGATGTTTGCTCAGTTACCAATGTACCAACGTCAAGGACAATCAGCATTTAAAAAAGATTTAACCAATATTATTGCGTTGTGCGAAGAGTTGGGGAATCCACAACAAAAATTTAAAACGATTCATGTAGGAGGAACCAACGGAAAAGGATCTACCAGTCATATGCTTGCTTCTATATTACAAGAGGCAGGCTATAAAGTTGGCTTGTATACTTCACCGCATTTAAAAAACTTCACAGAGCGTATTCGAATTAATGGAGAAGAAATTTCGAGAGATGCGGTAATTGATTTTATCATAAACAATAAAGCCTTTTTAGAAAAACAAGGATTGTCATTCTTTGAAATGACAGTGGGAATGGCCTTTGAGGAATTTGCCAATCAAAAAGTAGATATTGCGATTATTGAAGTAGGTTTGGGAGGAAGGTTAGATTCAACCAATATAATTACACCTGAAGTTTCAGTGATTACCAATATCGGATTGGACCATACTCAGTTTTTAGGAGAAACCTTACCAGAAATAGCGTTTGAAAAAGCTGGGATAATTAAAAAGAATACTCCAGTGGTTATTGGTGAACGTCAAAAAGAGACAGAAAATGTTTTTATCGCTAAAGCGGAAGAGTGTGAAGCACCAATAGTTTTTGCTTCTGATAAAACTCAAAACTATACGACAGATTTATTAGGAGACTATCAAAAGCACAATATAACTACAGCTGTAACTGCGATTCAACAAGTAAAAGAAATTAAAGTTTCTGAAGAAAATATTAAAAACGGATTGTTGAATGTAGTAAAAAACACGAATTTAAAAGGACGTTGGCAGGTGTTACAGGATAATCCGAAGATAATTTGTGATACAGCACATAATAAAGAAGGGCTTTTTTATACCTTAGAACAACTAAAAAAGGAAAATTACAAACAATTACATATGGTGTTAGGAGTGGTTTCAGACAAGAATTTGAGTGAAATTTTACCAATGTTTCCTAAAAATGCAAATTATTATTATTGTAAACCAAATATTCCTCGTGGGTTGTTGGCAGACGAATTAAAAGTTCAAGCTAATGAATTTAATCTGGTTGGAGCGGTGTTTGATTCTGTAAGTCAGGCATTTGAAAAAGCAAAGGCAAATGCGTCTAGAGGAGATGTAATCTATGTTGGAGGAAGTACATTTGTGGTGGCAGAAATTTTATAGAAAAAAAAGCAAAAAAGTTATTGTTAATCTCTAAAACTGTTATATATTTGCACCCGCAATTAACAAGTAAGGGCGCGTAGCTCAGTTGGTTCAGAGCACTTGGTTTACACCCAAGGGGTCAGGGGTTCGAATCCCTTCGCGCCCACAACTCTTACAAAGATTTAATTGCAAACGGGCGCGTAGCTCAGTTGGTTCAGAGCACTTGGTTTACACCCAAGGGGTCAGGGGTTCGAATCCCTTCGCGCCCACTAACTAAAAGTCTCATCATTTCTGATGAGACTTTTTTATTATATATAATCTTTTGTTAATGTAGATTTTTGTAAGTTTGCGGACCTAGAAAGTAGAAAATATGAGTAATCAAAAAATTGCAGTAATCGGATTGGGCTACGTAGGGTTGCCCTTAGCAAGGTTGTTTGCAACTAAATATCCTGTGGTAGGTTTCGATATCAACAAGGAAAGAGTTGTAGAATTAATGTCTGGGATAGATGCTACTTTAGAGGTAGAGAATGAAGTGCTGCAGTCAGTGTTAGTGGATAAGCCATCAGATGTGAATGGATTATTTTGCTCAGCATCATTAGAAGATATTAAAGAATGTAACTATTATATAGTAACAGTTCCAACGCCAGTAGACAAGAACAATCGTCCTGTGTTAACTCCTTTAGTAAAAGCAAGTGAAACAGTAGGGAAGGTGTTGAAAAAAGGGGATATTGTTATCTATGAGTCAACAGTGTATCCTGGAGTTACGGAGGAAGAATGTATTCCAGTTTTAGAAGAAGCTTCTGGACTGAAATTCAATGAAGATTTTTATGGAGGGTATTCTCCAGAACGTATCAATCCCGGAGATAAAGAACATACAGTCGAAAAGATTTTAAAAGTCACTTCTGGTTCTACACCTGAAATAGGTAAGCAGGTAGATGATTTGTATAAATCTGTAATCACAGCAGGAACGCATTTAGCACCAACAATAAAAGTAGCGGAAGCATCAAAAGTAATAGAAAACTCTCAGAGAGATATCAATATTGCTTTTATAAATGAATTAGCAAAGATTTTTGGGTTGATGGATATCAATACAAACGATGTACTAGAAGCTGCTGGAACCAAATGGAATTTCTTGCGATTCAAACCAGGGTTGGTTGGAGGACATTGTATAGGAGTAGACCCGTATTATTTAGCGCAAAAAGCACAGGAGTTTGGGTATCATCCAGGGATTATTTTAGCAGGAAGAAGAATGAATGACGGAATGGGAGAGTATGTCGCTTCTCAGGTAATAAAACTGATGATTGATAAAGATATCAAGATTAAAAAAGCTGAGGTATTACTGTTAGGAATTACGTTTAAAGAAAATTGTCCAGATGTACGTAATACTAAGGTAGTAGATGTGGTAAAGAGTTTGAAAGAGTATAATACCAATGTTACAATATATGATCCTTGGGCTGATGTAGAAGAAGTAAAGAGAGAGTACAATTTGCATTCAGTAAAAGAATTACCAAAAGGTAAATATGATGCGGTAGTATTAGCTGTGGCGCATGATGAATATAAAGACTTGGACTTAAAGCCAATCATGAAAGATGGGGCTGTGGTATATGACGTTAAAGGAGTATTACCAAAAGAACTAGTTGATAGAACATTGTAATGAAAAATTTTGCACTTATAGGAGCCGCAGGATATATTGCTCCACGTCATTTAAAAGCGATTAAAGATACAAACAATGTCTTGTTGGCTGCATTGGATAAAAATGACAGTGTAGGGATTATGGATAGCTATTTCCCGAAAGCAGATTTTTTTGTGGAGTTTGAGCGTTTCGATCGTCATATTGAAAAATTAAAACGTCAGCAAAACATTCAGTTGGATTATGTAAGTATTTGTACACCGAATTATTTACACGATTCCCATATCCGTATGGCATTACGTAGAGGAGCCGATGCGATTTGCGAAAAACCATTGGTGTTAAATCCATGGAATGTAGATGCGCTTGAGGCGATTGAAAAAGAGACAGGAAACAGCATCAATACGATATTACAGTTGCGATTGCACCCGAGTATCATTGCATTAAAAAATAAAATTGAAAAGGAAAACAAGAAAGAAAAGTACGAAGTAGATTTAACCTATATCACTTCTCGAGGAAATTGGTATGATATTTCTTGGAAAGGTGACGAGAGTAAATCGGGAGGAATAGCAACCAATATTGGAGTACACTTTTTTGATATGTTATCTTGGATTTTTGGAAATGTACAAGAAAATAAAGTGCATCTAAGAGAAAAACACAAAGCTTCAGGTTATTTAGAGTTTGAAAAAGCCCGTGTTCGTTGGTTTTTATCAATTGATGAAACGACTTTACCCAAAGAAATTCAAGAGAAAGGGCAAAGAACTTATCGTTCTATTACGGTAAATGGAGAAGAAATCGAATTTAGTTCTGGATTTACCGATTTACATACCACAAGCTACCAAGAGATTTTAAAAAGAAATGGCTTTGGTTTACAAGAAGCAAGACAATCGATAGAGATAGTGCATGATATTCGAAATGTTGAAATTGTAAAAGAGAAAGAAAAGTTCTTTTTTATATAATTTAGTATAAGTTAATTAAAAGGAATATTATATGAGTGTAAAAAATGGTACTTGTGCAGGTTTTGATGAAGTAAAAGAAGATATAATTTAGATACATTAAAAGAATTACCGAAAGGTAAGTGTAGCACTATTATATTAGCTGCAGTTTATAATAAATATAAAGGTTTAGGTTTTCGATTATAAACGAAGGGGTAGCAAAGTAAAGGTGTTATAGGGTTTAATAGAGTTGGTAGATAAAACTCTTTGGTATGAAAAAAAATAATTGAATGAAAAGTAGAAACTACTTTGTTTTAAAATCTTTTTCTGCTTCTTTTTTAGCAAGGGTAATTGGTCTTCTAACGTTAATTTTTATTACTCCTTTATTGTTAAAGTATTTCGGGAAGGAGAAATTTGGTATTTGGAGTATTATAATAGGAATTGTTTCTTATTTAAGTTTTGCTGATTTAGGACTTTCAAATGGGCTCTTGAACTATTTGATAAAAAATAAAGAAGATAAAAAAAAGAGACAAGAGTCAATAAAAAGTACTTTTATTTTTTTATCTGTAATAAGCCTAATTATTTTTGGAGTTCTCTCTGTTTTTATTGTTTTTGTAGACTGGAATCAATTACTAAATACGGATATTTTAGAGGTAAGTCCCATTGTTTTTATTGCGACATTTTTTTTCGTGTTGAATATTCCTTTTTCAATAATACAGAAAGTACAATTTGCTTTTTTAAATAATTATATATTTCATTTCTGGGAGTTATTTCAGAAGTTAATAACATTCATTGCATTATTTATTTTAGTAAAAATTAAAGCAGATTTTAAATGGTTTGTAGTAGCTTTTTTTGCTCCGTATATCGTGTCTAATTTATTAAATATCGTTTTTTACTCACTTAGTTGGCCTGAAAGATTTTCTTTTAAAATGATGTTTTCTAAGAATGTTTCTTTTGCATTTAAGATTTTGAAAAATATCTTTTTTACTGGCAGCCAATTCTTATTAATGAATATTGCTTATCTTTTTGGAAGGAGTTTTGATAAAATTATATTAGCTTCATTATCTAGTCCATTGGAAGTTACCAATTATGAGGTTTTGTTAAAACCTTTTGAGTTAAGTAATGTGTTTATTATGATGTTGAGTACAACGCTTTGGCCTGCTTTTGGAGATGCCATAGAAAAGAAAGATAAGATTTGGATTTTTTCTGTCTTAAAAAAGAGCTTGATAATAGTTGGTTTATCTTTTTTTGTTGTGATAGGAAGTATGTTGCTGTTTGGAAATGAAATTTTGTTAATTTGGTTAAAATTTGAAAACAATTTTAATAAAATCAGTTTTATTATAGTAGGTTTGTTAATGATGGTTTTATCAATGTTTAATGTATTGTCATCATATTTGAATGCAGCTAATTATTTGAAATTTCAAATAATTATTTTTAGTGCTTATGCTATAATTTCAATTGGAGCGAAAATTTTAGGATACAAAATATTTGGGTTAAATGGGTTTATATTTTTTAATCTAATAGTTTTTTTGTTTTTAGTCTTTTTACCAAGCTTGATTAAAATAAAAAAAGATTTATGAAAAAAGGGTTGAATTATTTTTTAAGAAAGTTTTTGAAATTATTACCAGACTTTTCTCTACCATATTTGACAACTAAAATATATAGATTGATAGGGTATAATATTCATAAAAGTGTAAGATTGTTTTCTTCGGTTGAAATACTCGGCGAAATTAATTTAAGTATAGGGCATGATACATTTATAGGGGCAAATACCTTTATAAGTGGAGGGGATAGTAATATTTCTATTGGAGAAAAATGTGATATTTCCTCTAATGTTCAAATAATTTCAGGAACACATAAAATTGATTTTAAAGGAGAACGTGTAGCAGGGAAAGGATATTCTAAAGACATTGTAATAGGTGATGGTGTTTGGATTTGTGCTGGAGCTATAATTTTGGGAGGGGTTACTATTGGAGATATGGCAATAATTGCAGCAGGAGCAGTTGTAAATAAAGATGTTGAAGCTTATACTATAGTTGGAGGCAATCCGGCAAGAGAAATTAGAAGATATGTTAGGGAGTAGAAAATTTATTGATTATATTTTTATCTGTTTTATTACTGTTTTTTTGAGTCTTTTGCTAAAAGTAGATCAAAATATTGAAAAAATATATTACCCTGTTATTGTCTTTGTGTTAATTTTTCAGTTAAGAAAGTTTTCGAGATTGAATATTAATTTTAAAGCTTTATTTTTTATTACAATTACAGGGATGAGTATATTATTGAATGATATAGATGAAGTTTTTAATTCAAATATGAGATGGGTTGCTTGGCTTTTAGTTGTTATGCTTTTTGGTCCTCTTATATACAATAAAAGTTTTATTAATTTTCGAGTAAGTGCTTTTTATTGGACATTAAAAGCAATGTCAGTAATAACGATAATATCTTTTTGTTGGTATATAATTGGACTGCCTAATTTAGGTAGAGGAATTTTTACTGGAGCATCATATCACTCGATGCTTTTAGGACCAATTGCGGGAATTTCAGCAGTTTCGTTTTTAATAAACTACTTTTTTAAAACAAATAAAATTAAAAGTTTACTGTTTTTTTCGATTTCTGTGGTTGTTTGTATTTTGACAGCGTCTAGAACTGCATTGTTTTCTTTGATTATAGTTTCAACAGTAGTAACTTATATTAGATACAGGAAGCAGTTATTGTTGTATTCTGCTTTTGCCTTTTCAGTATTATTTGTTTTTCAAGTAATTTTTATTGATCTATCAGAATATTCCAATTTAGCAATATTTGATAGTTTAAAAAATAAATCAGTTAATAATACTCGCCAAGAACATTGGAATAATCGAATATTGGAATTTGAAAAAAGCCCTATAGTTGGTATAGGTTTTGCTTCAATCGACCTAAAAACTAGTGATACTGGATTCAATGTTGAAACTGGAGGAATTGAACCTGGTAGTTCTTGGTTGTCGATATTATCAATGACAGGGTTTTTAGGATGTATTTCGTTTTTTGTTTTTTTGTGGCCTATATATTCAAAAGGCTTTAGTTTAGCTAAAAAACAAGAACCTTTTTCTGTTAAAGTATTTTGCGTTAATATGTTTTTTCTAATAAGTTTTATTTCTGAAGGTTATATTTTTGCCTCAGGCTCTATTTTAGCTTTAGTTTATTGGTTGTCATTAGGCGCGGAGTATAGTTTAGTACAATTAAGTAAGATAAAGAATATATAGTATGGTATTTGTTTTTTTTCAAAGAATTTTATCAATACATTTTGCAGTTTTTTTTAAAGAACTGTCAAAAAATAATGAAGTTTATTTGTTTATAGAAGAAAAACTTTCTGAAGAAAGAAAAAAACAAGGATGGGCTTTACCTGATTATGGAGATACAATAATTAAGTTAAGACATGATTATTCTGAAATAAGTGATTTTATATTAACAAAAGAAAAGCCATATTATGTTTTTTCTGGCATACATAATAGTAATAAGTATAAGAAACTCTTTCAATTTGCGATTAAAAATAGAAGAAGGGTTGGGCTTATGTCAGAACCATATAATGACTTAGGACTTAAAGGGAAACTTAGGTTTTATAGGTCATGGTTACATTATATTAAGTATGGTAGATATGTGAATTTTGTTTTAGGAATAGGAAACTTAGGGTTTAATTGGTATTTAAGAACAGGTTATAAAGAAGAGAAGATTTTTACTTGGGCATATTTCACAAAAAGAAAGGAGGAAATGGAGTTTGTAGAAAAAGAAAGAGGAATGTTTAATCTGATTTTTGTAGGACAACTAATTGAAAGAAAAAGAATTTTAGAATTATTAGAAGTAGTTGTTGGGTTGAAAAACACCAAGATAAAAGTAGTAGGAAATGGAAGGTTAAAAGAAGAGGTAATCAAATATCAGACGAATTACCCTGATAAAATTGAATATATGGGAGTATTAGCTAATGATAAAGTTTTAGATTTAGTTGCTTCTTCCGATTTATTAGTTTTACCAAGTGTTTTTGATGGCTGGGGAGCAATAGTAAATGAATCTATTCAAGTGGGAACTCCAGTGATTTGTACTAAGAATTGTGGAGCAAGTGTTTTGTTGGATGGACAGATTAGAGGAACTAGTTTTAAATGGAGTAAGAATAATTTGAAAGTAGAATTAGTAAAATGGAACAATAAGTTAAAAGTAAAATCAGAAAGAAATCAAATAATAAATTGGAGTGATAACATTTCTGCAAAAAAAGGAGTGAAATATTTTATAGATGTAATTGAATATGTAGAAAATATAAAAGGAGATAAACCTAAAGCTCCTTGGATTTGATATGAAGATACTATTTCCTATAGGTACTTTTTACCCAGCACAATCTGGTGGTCCATCTAATACAGTTTATTGGTTGGCAAAGGCATTAGTGAAAAAAAATATAGAAGTAAGTGTGGTTACAACTTCCAAAGACATTAAAGATTCAAGTTATAAATTTGATGAATGGTTAAATATAGATGGAATAAAAGTATGTTACACAAATAGAAATAAATATCCATTTAAGATATTACATGAATCATTTTCTGAATTAAAAAAAGTAGATATAGTTCATTTGACAAGTTTATTTGATATAATATCATTGCCAATAGCCTTAGCATCGTTGTTTTTTAAGAAGAAAATTATTTGGTCAGTAAGAGGGGAATTAGAGGATTATGCTTTATCTCATAGAAGAAAAAAAGGGAAAAATATTTTTCTAAAAATAATTAGAATGTTTAAAAATAAAATAATTTTTCATTCTACCTCAACTTCAGAAACAAATAATATTATAAGAGTACTAGGAGAAGAAGTATCAATTATTGAGTTACCTAACTACATAGAGTTACCACAAAAGAAAAAAATAGAGTATAAAAAACAGTTACTTTTTGTAGGTAGAATACATAAGATAAAATCAATTCATAATTTAATATATGGATTGTCAATGTCTAATGAGTTTAAGGAAAGTGATTTTTTTTTAAAAATAGCTGGAGTTGGAGATGAAAAGTATAGAGATGAGTTAAATGATATTATAAAGGAAGAAAAATTAGAAAATAAAGTTTTTTTATTAAATAGAAGAGTTGAAGGTGATGAAAAGCAAAGACTTTATGCGGAGAGTTTTTTTAGTTTTTTAGTTTCAGAGTCTGAGAACTTTGGAGCTGTGGTTGTTGAATCAATGGCTCAGGGGACTCCAGTAATAACATCAAAAGGAACCCCATGGAATGAGTTAGAAAAAGAGAAGTCAGGTTTTTGGATAGATAATACACCTGAGAGTATTGCAAGTAAAATTGATGAGGTACTAACTATGGATAAAAAAGAGTACATTGAGATGAGAAGAAAAGCATATTCTCATGTATTGAAAAAATATGATGTAGATAAAAATATTAATAAATGGATTCAGGAGTACAATGTATAAAACAAGATTTAACAACTATAATTTTAACATATAATGAATCCAAACATATTGAGAGATGTATTAATAGTGTAAAAGATATATCTTCAAGAGTTGTTGTGGTAGATTCTTATTCAGATGATGACACGGTAGATATAGCCAAATCGAAAGGAGCTGATGTTTTTCAAAATAAATTTATCAATCAAGCAAAACAATTTCAATGGGCTTTAAATGAATGCGATATTAATACAGAATGGACCATAAAATTAGATGCTGATGAGTATTTGTTAGAAAGCTTAAGAGAAGAATTGGTAATTAAACTTTCTAGGGTAAAGCCAAATGTATCTTTATTGTATCTTAAGTTAAGATTATATTTTATGGGGAAATGGGTGAAGAGAGGTTATTATCCTCTTGTTTTACCTCGGGTTTTTAGAACTAAACATGGATATATGGAGGATAGTTGGATGGACGAGCATATTAGAGTACGTAAAGGAGAAAGTATAATTTTAGAGAATGACTTTGTTGATGAGAATTTAAACACCCTAACTTTTTGGACCCAAAAACATAACAATTATGCAACAAGGGAAGTACTCATAAGACTAAATAATAAATATAAATTTTCTGATGAAATTTTGAAACCAAAATACAGTAGATTAAAAGAGGTATATTTAAAATTTCCTAGATTCATTCGTCCATTTTTTTTATTTAGTTATAGATATTTTTTTAGTTTAGGTTTTCTAGATGGGAGAGAGGGTTTAATATGGCATTTCTTGCAGAGTTTTTGGTATCAGTTTTTAATTGATGCTAAAGAATATCAAATTGAATATATAGCAATAAAAGAAAATAAAGAAATTAAGGAAATAATTTTTGAAGAATTGAACAATGCTTAAGAACAAAACATTATTAATAACAGGTGGTACAGGTTCTTTTGGAACTGCTGTACTTAACAGGTTTTTGCATACAGATCATTTTAAAGAAATACGTATTTTTTCTCGAGACGAGAAAAAACAAGACGACATGCGTAATTTCTACAAAAATGATAAAATAAAATATTATATAGGAGATGTAAGAAACTTACATTCATTAGAGTTAGCAACTCGCGGCGTAGATTATGTTTTTCATGCAGCAGCATTAAAACAAGTGCCCTCTTGCGAGTTTTTTCCTATGGAAGCAGTAAAAACAAATGTAGAAGGAACTCAAAATGTGATACGAGCTGCAGCTGCTAATGGGGTTAAAAAAGTAATTTGTCTATCAACAGATAAAGCAGCATATCCAATCAATGCAATGGGAATTTCCAAAGCAATGATGGAAAAGGTTGCTATAGCAGAAGCAAGGAATTTAAAAGATACAGTGGTATGTTTGACGCGTTATGGAAATGTCATGGCATCGAGAGGTTCGGTAATTCCTTTGTTTTTATCACAAATTCAAAAAGGAGAGTCAATTACGGTAACAGACCCTAATATGTCACGTTTCTTTATGTCATTGGAAGATGCAGTAGATTTGGTGTTGTTTGCCTTTGAGAATGCGAATCCAGGAGATTTATTTGTTAATAAAGCACCTGCAGGAACAATAGAGAACTTAGCTAAAGCTTTAATTGAAATTACTGGTAAAGAAGTGCCTGTAAAAGTAATAGGAACTCGTCATGGAGAGAAACTATATGAAACCTTGTGTACACGTGAAGAAATGATTAAAGCAGAAGATATGGGGGATTTTTATAGAGTGCCGGCAGATAATCGTGATTTGAATTATGCAAAATATTTTTCTGAAGGGGAAGAAGACGTGTCTGCTATAGAAGATTATCATTCGCATAATACCGAACGATTAGATGTAGAAGGAATGAAAGAACTACTTTTAAATTTAGATTACATTAAAGAAAACTTAAATAGCTAATGAAACCTAATTTAATTGAAGGTGGAAAACATGTTGATGAGCGAGGAAAATTAGAATTCTTTAATGAATTTGATATGTCTCCAATTAAGCGGGTATATTTTACGACACATTTTGATACAGATGTGGTTAGAGCTTGGCAAGGACATACTATTGAGAGTCGTTGGTTTTATTGTGTAAGAGGTAGTTTTACTGTAAAATTGGTTGAAATTGATAGTTGGGAATCGCCATCAGATAACTTGAAAGTTTCTGAATATAAATTAACTGAGAATAAACAGCAAATACTTTATATTCCTAAGGGTTTTGCAAATGGCTTTAAAGCCTTAGAAAAAGATGCTAAATTGATGATTTTATCAAATTACGGATTCAATGAAATAGAAAACGATCAAATTCGATTTGATCAAAATAAATGGACCCAATGGGAAAATTAATAAGAGTAGGAATCACAGGACAAGGTGGTTTCATGGGAAGTCATCTATATAATTTTTTAGGAACAAAAGAAGGTATAATAGATCGTATCAATTTTGAAAGAAGTTATTTTGAGAATGAGATAGCACTTCAAAAATTTGTAAAATCATGTGATGTCATTGTTCACATAGCGGCCATGAATCGCCATGAAGATGAGCAGGTAATTTATAATACAAATGTAGGTTTAGTTCAGAAGTTAATAGCTTCTTGTGAAGCTACCAACTCAATACCAAAAATTATTTTTTCATCTTCTACACAAGAAGAAAGAGATAATTTGTATGGTAAGTCAAAAAGAGATGGAAGACAATTATTAGAAAGTTGGGCATCGAAAACAGGAGCTGAGGTAACGTCGTTACTTATTCCAAATGTATTTGGTCCCTTTGGGAAGCCAAATTACAATTCCTTCATTGCAACTTTTTGTTATAAAATAATAAATAATGAAACTCCAACCATTATTAATGATAGCTTGGTAAACTTGATATATATTAATGAGCTATCGGAGGTTTTTCATAACAAAATTATTTCTAAAGAAAAGCAAACTATAAAATCTTTGGTTGTGCCTCATACTTCGTCAAGAAAAGTCTCTGAAATATTAGAGTTACTAAAAGAGTTCAAAGTGCAATATGTTGATAATGGTCAAGTACCAAAAGTAGATTTACATTCGTTTGAATTAGATTTATTCAATACATTTACTAGTTTTATACCGAAAGCATATTTCCCAAGAAAGTTTACGAAACATTCAGATAATCGTGGTGCTTTTGTAGAAATTATGCGAGCAGGAACCGCTGGACAGTCATCCTATTCAACAACAGTACCTGGTATTACACGTGGAAATCATTATCATACAAGAAAGGTAGAGCGTTTTGCTGTTATTAGTGGGAAAGCATCTATAAAACTAAGAAAAATTGACTCGGAAGAGGTAATTGAGTATATACTAGATGGAACTGAACCTGCCTATGTTGATATGCCAATTTGGTATACACATAACATTACAAATATTGGTGAGACAGAATTAATAACCTTGTTTTGGATTAATGAGCCATACAATCCAGCAGATGCTGATACATATTTTGTAGAAGTATAGTTAGTTAATAGAGAGAAGAGGTTAGTTATTAGTGAAAAAGTAATTAGTAGAATGAAAACACATAAAGATTTAATTGTTTAGCAACAAGCGCTTAATTTTGTGACTACCATTTATACGATTACAAATAGCTATCCAGAAAGTGAGAAGTTTGGTTTGATAAATCAAATCAGAAGATCAGCAGTTTCTATACCATCAAATATTGCTGAATGGGCTGCTAGAAATCATAGTAAAGGATTTATTCAATTTTTATATATAGCTTTGTCAAGTGTATCAGAGCTAGATACACAAATTAGAATATCAGAAAATTTAGAATTTTAAATAAAATAGATTCAAAAGAATTATTGGAAGAATTAGAAGGTATTTCAAAAATGATACAAGGTTTTTGATTTGGTCTGTAAAAAATACCAATCACTAATTACCAATTATGAATCACTAGTCACTAATGAAAAAATTAAAAGTAGTAACGGTTGTTGGAACACGACCAGAAATTATTAGGTTATCATGTACCTTAATTGCATTAGATAAGAATGAAGCAATAGAGCATGTATTAGTACATACAGGACAAAATTACGATTACGAGCTAAACGAAATCTTTTTTGAAGATTTAGGATTGCGCAAGCCTGATTATTTCTTAGAAGCAGCTGGAAAAAATGCAACAGAAACTGTTGGAAATATTTTAATAAAAATAGATCCAATTTTAGAAAAAGAAAATCCAGATGCATTTTTGGTCTTAGGAGATACCAATTCTTGTTTGTGTGCTATTCCTGCTAAAAAACGTAAAATTCCTGTGTTTCATATGGAAGCAGGAAACCGTTGTTTTGATCAAAGAGTTCCCGAAGAAACCAACCGTAAAATTGTAGATCATGTTGCGGATATTAATTTGACATATAGCTCTATTGCAAGAGAATATCTATTAAGAGAAGGATTATCACCTGATAGAGTGATTAAAACAGGAAGCCCAATGTATGAAGTATTGCATAAGTTTTTACCTAAAATTGAAGCTTCTAATGTGTTAGAAAAACTAGGATTAGAAAAGCATAAATTCTTTGTAGTATCATCACATAGAGAAGAAAATATTAGCAATCCAAAAAACTTTAAAGGATTAATAGACTCTCTGAATCAAATAGCAGAAACTTATGATTATCCAATTATTGTTTCTACACATCCAAGAACAAGAAATATGTTGGATAGTAAAGAGGTAAAAACACACAAAAATATTCAGTTTTTAAAGCCACTTGGTTTTTCAGATTACAATGCGTTACAAATGCACTCCTTTGCAGTGTTATCTGATTCTGGAACTATTTCGGAAGAATCATCGATATTGAATTTTCCTGCATTGAATATTCGTGAGGCTCATGAGCGTCCAGAAGCAATGGAAGAAACATCTGTAATGATGGTAGGATTAAATCCAGAGCGTATAATGCAAGGGTTAGTAGCTTTAGATGTTCAAGAAAGAAGTCCTAAAAGAAATTTTAGAGAAGTATATGATTATTCTATGCCAAATGTAAGTGAGAAAATGGTAAGAATTATTCTTTCCTATACAGATTATGTAAAAAGAGTAGTTTGGAGTGAGTAAAGTTTTAATACATAGTTTAGTATTTAACCCAGATGGTGTTTCAACAGCGTATTTATATAATGATATTGCAACTAAGCTTAAGGTGTCAGGGTTTGATGTTGTTGTGTATACAACAACCCCTCACTATAATTATCAAAAAAGTGATGATGAAAAAAAACTATTTAAAAAGAAGTTTTTAGGGTTGTTTTATGTTAGTGATTATAAAGGGATACCTGTAAACCACATTAATCAAAAGAAGTATAAAAATACTTTTAAAAGATTACTGGGGTTTGTCTTTTTCCATATAATGTCTTTTTTTCTGATTCTTTTTGAGAAAAATGTAAAAGTAATCTTATCTCCTTCACCTCCTTTGACGTTAGGTTTTTTAAATGTCATATTAGGAAAATTAAAAGGAGCAAAAGTTATCTACAATGTACAAGAAATATATCCTGATTTACTAATATCAAATGGAGGGTTGAAGTCTAATACATTGATAAAACTGTTAAAGAGAATGGAAAGTTTTGTTTATAATTTTTCAAATGCAGTAACGACAATAGATAACATATTTTACGAAACAATAATGACTAGGTTTAAAGATAGAAGCAAGCTTAGTATTATTCCTAATTTTGTAGATACAGAACTATATAAACCAATAGATATAGAAAGTAATGATTTAAGTGATACGGATTTTCCTAATACAGATGATGTCAAATTAATGTATGCGGGGAATATTGGATTAGCTCAAGAATGGGATACTCTAATAAGACTAGCTATAGAGTTAAAGGATGAGAAATTTAGTTTTTTTGTAATAGGAGATGGAGCTTTAAAAGAAAAAATAATAAAGGCTAAAATAGACCATAAATTAAATAAGTTATACATTCTTCCTTATCAAGAAAGAAAAAAGATACCTAAGTTACTAGCCTATTCTGATATTCAATTTATATTTATGAATCCAAGGTTAGATGCTCATGGCTTCCCTTCTAAGGTATATACAATAATGGCATGTGGTAAACCAATGCTAATAGCATCGAGTTCAAACACTCCAATTGTTAATTTTTTAATTGATAAAAATTGTTCGTTTATATCAAATGAAACAGATAGCTCGAAAAGAGTTCATGATTTTGCAAGATTTTTAAGAAAATCAAGTAAAACAGATTTACAAGAGATGGGAGAAAGGGGAGTTGAAGTTGTTAAACAATCTTATTCGAAAGAAGTTGTAACATCTCAATATGTAAATTTGGTAAAGAAACTTTTAGAATAGATGGATGTGCTAGTTACAGGTATAACGGGGTTTGTAGGTGTTAATTTAAAAAAATACCTTGAGGGCGAGTATTCCTTAATTGGGGTTTCTAGAAAGGCTAATGGTAGTTTACGACCTTATCAAGAGATTGATAAGATTATTTCATTAAATACAAAAGCTTTCATTCACTTGGCAGGTAAAGCCCATGATGTAAAAAATACAACAAAAGAAAAAGAATATTTTGAGGTAAATACAGAGTTAACTAAAAAACTATTTGATAAGTTTTTAGAAAGTAATAGTGAAACATTTATTTTTATGAGTTCTGTAAAAGCTGTTGCTGATGAGGTAGAAACAGAACTTATAGAGGAAGTTATTCCCAACCCTATAACAGCTTATGGAAAATCTAAGATAGCTGCTGAAGAATATATTTTAAGCAAAACATTTCCAAATAATAAACGAGTATACATTTTAAGACCTTGCATGATTCACGGCCCAAATAATAAAGGAAACCTAAATTTATTATACAATTTTGTTAGTAAAGGTATTCCTTATCCATTTGGAAGGTTTAAAAACCAACGTTCTTTTGTGTCGGTTGAAAATTTGTGTTTTGTAATTAAGAAATTATTAGAGAAAAATGATATTCCATCAGGTGTGTATAATGTAGCAGATGATGATTCTCTATCAACAAATGAATTGGTGAAAGTAATAAGTGTTGGAGCCGATAAAAAAGTAAGGATAATTAATACACCGAAACCACTCATCAATCTGTTAGCTAAACTTGGAGACATAATACCTTTTCCAATTAATTCAGAAAGAGTTCAAAAATTAACAGAGAATTATGTGGTTTCTAACAAAAAAATAAAAAGTGCTTTAGGAATTGATGAGTTTCCATTGAGTACTAGAGAAGGAATAATAAAAACAATTAAAAGCTTTACGGAATAATTATGATACGATTTTTTGATTTTATATTCTCGTTATTTGGAATATTAGTTTTATGGCCTATAGGCTTAATGGTTTACATTTTAGGCCTTTTTGATACTGGATCGCCAATTTTTAAGCAAGAAAGGGTGGGGAAAAATCAAAAGCCATTTACCCTATTGAAATATCGAACTATGGGTGTGAATACAAAATCTGTGGCAACTCATTTGGCAAATAGTAGTTCTGTTACCAAGTTAGGATCTTTTTTAAGAAAATCTAAATTAGATGAGTTACCTCAGTTAATTAATGTGTTAAAGGGGGATATGAGTTTAGTAGGTCCAAGACCCAATCTTTTTAATCAAAAAGAGTTGATTGAAGAAAGGGATAAAAGAAGGGTTTATGATTTTTTGCCTGGAATAACAGGTTTGGCTCAAATAAACGAAATAGATATGTCTACTCCTAAAAAATTAGCAGAGGTTGATGCTGAAATGTTAGAGTCGCTAACAATAAAAAAATATTTTCAATTTATTTTTGCTACAGTTGGTGGTAAAGGAGCTGGAGATAGAATAAAAAATTAGCAATGAAAAAAATACTAGTAACAGGCGGTTTAGGTTTTATTGGTTCACATGTGGTGGTTGAGTTACAAAACGCAGGTTTTGATGTGGTGATTATTGATGATTTATCGAATTCAAAAATAGAAGTGTTAGATCAAATCACGGAGATTACCAATGTTAAACCGGATTTTCATCAAATAGATTTACGAGATAAAGAGACTGTACACAACTTTTTCAATGAAAACGTAATTGATGGAGTGATACACTTTGCAGCTTTTAAAGCAGTAGGCGAAAGTGTGCAAAAACCGTTGGATTATTATGAAAATAATATTAACGCCTTAGTGTATCTGTTACAAGAAATGAAAGATCGAAACATTGATCATTTTATCTTCAGTTCGTCGTGTACTGTATATGGACAAGCAGATGAGTTGCCAATTACTGAACAGGTACCTATTAAACCAGCAGAGTCTCCTTATGGGAATACCAAACAAATAGGAGAGGAGATTATAAAAGATAGTTGTAAGGCGTATAATATGAATGCCATAGCTTTGCGATACTTTAATCCTATAGGAGCACATAAATCTGTAAAAATTGGAGAATTACCATTAGGAGTTCCTCAAAATTTGATTCCATTTATCACACAAACAGCGGTAGGAATTAGAGAGAAATTAGCAGTTTTTGGAGATGATTATCCAACTCCAGACGGGACAGCCATTCGTGATTATATTCATGTAGTTGATTTAGCAAAAGCGCATGTAAAAGCTTTGGAACGTTTATTGAATAAAGAAAATGAAGAAAATTTCGAATTTTTTAATGTAGGTACAGGAAAAGGAAGCTCTGTAATGGAGATTATAAAAACTTTTGAAAAGGTTACCCAACAATCGTTAAATTATAAAATAACTGATAGAAGAGAAGGGGATATTACAGCGGCGTATGCAGATACTACAAAAGCTAATAAAGTATTAGGTTGGAAACCTCAAGAGACACTAGAAGAAGCGTTGCTTTCAGCTTGGAAATGGCAACAAAAACAGTAATAATAAGAAACTTGTCATTTCGACTGTAGGGAGAAACCTTTAGGTTTAGTGTAGTTAAATCTTAAAGTTGTGAGTTACTCCTTTTAATAAGATTTCTCACATTCGTTATCATTCAGTTCGAAATGACTTTTTGTTTGTTATTTTGATTGAAAGGAGAGAATTTCTTTTTCAAAGAATAGGATGCAAAAGCTTCGAGATTCAGGCGTGAAACGCCGCGAAGGTTTGCGTACG
>NZ_JBLWTZ010000015.1:34316-103051 GCF_048269885.1 Tenacibaculum sp.
CACAGAAGAAATTGCTATTGAAAAAGTGTCCTTTTTTGATTCGTTTTTTGGACAAGCAAAAAATGAATGGGGAGTAAAAATAAAAGCTCGTTATTGCGATTCCGACACATCGGGAAAAGCAATCTTTATATTAATAGTTTGAGATAAACAGATTACTTCAGTAGTATCGTTCTTCTTAATAACAAAGGGGAAAAGAAAAGGATATGTCATTTCGACCAAAGGTAGAAATCTTTAGGTTCAACGTAGCTAAATCTTAAAGTTATAAGTGATTCTATTTGATAAGATTTCTCACATTCGTTATCACTCAGTTCGAAATGACGTTTTGTTTGTCATTTCTGTAAAGAAAAACCTTTTGATTCAGCGTAGTTAAACTGAAAGGATGGATAATGCATAATCAATGATTAAGAACTCTAAATTCCTCACTAAAAACTAAAAATTGAGAACTTCATCCCCCCAATAGTTTATTTTTTCTATACTTTAGCAATACCATAAAGAGGTATATATAATTTAACCCATTTTTATATTGGTTTATTTGACAAGAATACATGTCAGTTCGAGTGATTCCGATAATAAATCGGAATAGTATCGAGAACATTTTACGGGAAAAATTTGATCAGATTGATAAAATTATCTCAAAATACACTAAGGATTAAGTTGTTTTAGAATAAACGAACAATTCAAAATTCGTAATTCATAAATCAAAATTGTACTACATGAAAGGCATTATACTAGCAGGCGGGTCAGGAACGAGGTTATATCCTATTACTAAAGGAGTATCTAAACAGTTGCTTCCAGTATATGATAAACCGATGATTTATTATCCTCTATCAGTATTGATGTTGGCTGGTATTCGAGAGATTCTGATTATTTCTACTCCTGATGATCTTTCAAGTTTTAAAAAGTTATTAGGCGATGGAAGCGAGTTAGGAATACGCTTAAATTATGCAGAACAACCTTCTCCAGACGGATTGGCGCAAGCATTCATCATTGGTGAAGAATTCATTGGAGGTGATGATGTTTGTCTTATTTTGGGAGATAATATTTTTTATGGCCATGGATTGCCTGAAATGCTACAATCCGCAATATATAATGTAGAAAAAGAAAAGAAAGCCACCATTTTTGGGTATAATGTAAAAGATCCTGAACGTTATGGAGTGGTAGATTTTGATACTAGTGGAAATGCCATTTCGATTATCGAAAAACCTGAAAACCCGAAATCTAATTATGCGGTGGTTGGATTGTATTTTTATCCAAATGATGTGATTCAAGTAGCGAAAAATGTAAAACCATCAAACAGAGGAGAGTTAGAAATCACTTCTGTAAACCAGTATTATTTAGAAAATGAACAACTAAAAGTAGAATTAATGGGGCGTGGTTTTGCTTGGTTAGATACAGGAACACATGATTCTTTGTTAGAAGCAAGTCAATTTATTGAAACTATTGAAAAGCGTCAAGGTTTAAAAGTAGCTTGTATAGAAGAAATAGCGCTCTATATGGGGTATATCAATAAAGAACAAGTCAGAAATTTAGCAGAACCTTTGAAAAAAAATAGCTACGGACAATACTTATTAAACTTAGCAAAAGAGAAATAATGATTTTTACGAAGACTGAAATTCCTGAAGTAGTTGTTATTGAACCAAAAGTTTTTGGAGATCAAAGAGGGTATTTCTTTGAATCGTTCAATCAAAAAGAATTTGAAAATAATATTGGGGACATAAATTTTGTGCAAGATAATGAGTCAAAATCGACTTATGGAGTTTTACGGGGATTACATTTTCAACAACCACCTTTTGCACAAGCGAAGCTAGTTCGTTGTATCCAAGGAAAAGTATTGGATGTAGTGGTTGATGTTCAAAAAAACTCCCCTACCTATGGTAAACATATAGCGGTAGAGTTATCTGAAGAAAATAAAAAACAAGTATTTATTCCAAGAGGTTTTGCGCACGGGTTTGTAACTTTATCCAAAGAAGCTGTTTTTGCATACAAAGTAGATAATTGGTATGCTCCTGAATACGATGCTGGAATTATATGGAACGATGCTACGTTGAATATTGATTGGAAAATTGATACTGAAGACGTAATACTTTCTTCAAAAGACCGACAACTTTCTACTTTTATAGAGTTAAAAACTCCGTTTATTTATTAGTAACTTTGAGTTTATATACTAAACTTTCATGAGGAATATATTAATTACAGGAGGAGCCGGCTTTATAGGCTCTCATGTGGTGCGATTGTTTGTAAATAACTATCCAAACGATCACATAATAAATTTAGATGCGTTAACCTACGCAGGAAATCTAGAGAACTTAAAAGACATTGAACATCAATCAAACTACACCTTTATAAAAGGAGATATTTGCGATGAAGGTTTGGTGAAAGAATTGTTTTCTACCTATTCAATTGATGGAGTTATTCATCTAGCAGCAGAGTCGCATGTAGATCGTTCTATAACAGACCCTTTATCGTTTGTTAAAACAAATGTTTATGGAACGTTGAGTTTATTAGAAGCAGCTAAAAATAGTTGGAAAGACAATTTTGAAGGAAAATTATTTTATCATATTTCTACAGATGAGGTATATGGTTCTTTAGGAAAAGAAGGCTTCTTTTTAGAAACAACAGCGTATGATCCGCATTCTCCATATTCAGCATCCAAAGCATCTTCAGATCATTTTGTAAGAGCATATCATAATACTTACGGATTACCCATTATAATTTCAAATTGTTCTAATAATTATGGCTCACACCAATTTCCTGAAAAACTAATTCCGTTATTCATCAATAATATTTGTAATAATAAATCCTTGCCTGTATATGGAAAAGGAGATAATGTTAGAGATTGGTTATATGTAGAAGATCATGCTAAGGCAATTGATGTTATTTTTCATAAAGGAAAATTGGGTGATACCTACAATATAGGAGGCTTTAATGAATGGAAAAATATTGATTTGATCAAAGTATTGATAAAAACAGTAGATAAGCTCCTTGGAAGAGAAGAAGGTACTTCAGAAAAGTTAATTAACTATGTAGCCGATAGAGCGGGCCATGATTTTCGTTATGCTATAGATTCTTCAAAATTGAAGAATGAATTAGGATGGGAACCGTCTTTACAGTTTGAAGAAGGACTCAAAAAAACAGTCAAATGGTATTTGGAAAATGAAGATTGGGTTCAACATGTAACCAGCGGAGCGTATCAAAAATACTATCAACAAATGTATGAGTAGAAAGCAAACTATTACAAAAAATATAAAAAACACTTTTTGTTAAACCGAGCCTGTCGAAGTTTATTAGTCGTGATATAATTTTAAGAGAGAAACTCTCTTTTTCATAAGAATAGTACTCAGAAGTTTCCAGATTCAGGTGAGAAACGCCGTGAAATTTTGTGTACGGTTCTGCGCAGCAGAAATTCCTATTAAAAAGTGTGCTTTTTTGATTCGTTTTTTGGACAAGCAAAAAAAGAATGGAATAAAAAAATAAATATCCGTCATTGCGAACCCGATACTTCGGGAGAAGCAATCTGTGAATAGTATAAATAAAAAACCGAAACTAATTTATGTAGTTTCGGTTTTTTATTTATGTGTATTCTAAGTATTATTTATCTTAACCTACTTAAACTTAAGTCTCTATTGTATTTTACGATAAATAAACCTTCATTGGTGCTACTTCCAAATGTTTTTTTATGGTAGTCGAATTTATTCTCTACACGTAAAGAAACCCCTTTTTTAAAGGTGCTTGTAAGGTCTTCACCCGAAGCTAAACGCATTAAAATGTCATAGGTAATATCAAAACCTTTGACAGCATAATCAGAAGGAATGGTATTGTTCTTTTCTAAATATTTTTTATTAAAAGCCTTCGTTTCTATAGCATCTTCATCAGTATAAGTATTTGAAACAAAGGTAAAATTAATACCAGCAAGTTTGTTATTGTCTATCCTATCATAAGCACTTCCTTTACCTGTTGTAAATACTTGTACTTTTATATTGTCTGGTAAGCTTATCATACTATTTAGAGCGTCTGCAACAACTACATTATCTTCAGAAGCAAATATGACCCAATTGTGTCTTTTTGTGGTCATTTTACTGGTAAAACGATCTCTTTTAATATACCCATCTTTAGGTTTTAAGATGTGTACTTCACTGATACTATCATGTTTTTTTAATTCAGATACAATTTTGGAAACTAAATTATTAGTACTGTTTTGATCATCGCTTACTACAAAAATCTCTTGATCTTGGTAGCTATCTTTCAGAAAAGAAGTTAAGTACGCTGCATACCTACTTTTTTCAGGAGAGGTTTTAACCAATTTTGAGGATGAAAATTTATCTTGTTTGCTTGAGTAATGAGGGAAAATTACAGGAGCCCTTACGCCAGCTGCAACAATTTCAGCTTTATCTGAATAAAAAGGACCTATAACAACATCTGTATTTTCAAGTTTGTTATCATTTAGTATAGTTGCAATATTTTTTCCTCTATTTCCAGTATCAAAAACATCAACATATACGTTTACTCCTTGTTTTTGAATAGAGTCAATGGCAATTTCTGCTCCTAAATAAAAATCAGTAACCATATTAGCTAATTGATTGTTTTCAAAAATATCGTTACTAGATTTTTCTTTATATTCACTTGCTTTAAAAGGTAGTAAAATAGCAAGGTTTATTGAAGCGTCTTCTTGAATATAATCTTTGTAAAAAGAATAATTTTCAGCTTCATTAACCTCTTCAATAGGTTTAATTTTTAATAACTGTCCTATAGATAATTTGTTGTCGGCTAAATCGGGATATTCAGGATTCAACTGTATTAAATCCTCTTTAGAAACATTATAAAAACGAGTTAAACTGTATATAGTTTCTTTGCTCTTTACAGTATGCGTTAAGAACTTTTCTAAAACCTCTTTTTTATTAATAGTAATTGTTTTCTTTATTTCCTTGACCTTTAAAACCTGACCGATACTAAGGTTATTACTTTGAATATTAGTATACTCCGGATTGAATTTGATTAAGTCATCTTTAGTAATGTCATATTGTTTAGTAATACGATATACTGTTTCACCTTTTTGTACTATATGCGTTTCATATTCCACAATGGTTTGTTGAAAGATAGTATCTTTAGCTATTTCATAACCATCTTTAGAAATAGTTTCTTCGTTAGAGGTGTCTGTACTAATAGTTTCTTCTTCAGGAGAAGAAGTAGTAGATGAAGAAGTACTTTTTTTAATTTTAGGATTTGGAATTACAATTACTGTATTTGCTTCTGGACGTCTTCCAACATCGGGATTTAAGCGTAATAAATCTTTTGTTTTCATGTCCAAACGATTCGCAATGTCTCGCATCGTTTCTCCTTCTTGGATTTTGTACGAAACGTAACGTTTTTGCTGACCACAAGAAACGGTAAAAGTTAAAATACAAACTAATAGTAAAAACTGTAATTTCTTCATCTACTCTTTTTTTGAAATTAATAATGGATTTTTATTCCCATTCAATTGTTGCTGGTGGTTTAGAGCTAATATCATATACAACTCTATTTACACCTTTTACATTATTTATTATTTTATTTGATGTTTTTTGTAAAAATTCATAAGGTAAATTAACCCAATCTGCTGTCATACCATCTGTACTTTCTACAGCTCTTAAGGCAACTACTTTTTCATAGGTTCTTTCATCTCCCATAACCCCAACAGAGTTTATAGGTAATAAAATAGCACCTGCTTGCCATACTTTATCGTATAATCCACTTTCTTTTAAACCATTGATGAATACAGCATCAACTTCTTGTAAAATACGAACTTTTTCTGCGGTAATATCACCTAAAATTCTAATAGCCAAACCAGGGCCAGGAAAAGGATGACGACCTAATAACTCTTTGTCGATTCCCATAGAAGCACCTACACGACGTACTTCATCTTTAAAAATCATGCGTAGAGGCTCTACTATTTTCAATTTCATAAAATCAGGTAAACCACCTACGTTGTGATGACTTTTAATTGTTGCCGAAGGCCCACCGTTTACAGAAACTGATTCAATCACATCTGGATAAATCGTTCCTTGAGCTAGCCATTTAGCATCTTCTATTTGATGTGCTTCATCATCAAAAACATCAATAAAAACTTTACCAATAGCTTTACGCTTTGCTTCTGGGTCACTTAATCCCGCAAGTTCTTCCAAAAAACGTGCCGAAGCATCTACTCCTTTAACGTTTAATCCCATACCTTCGTATTGCTTTAATACGTCAGTAAACTCATTTTTTCGTAACAATCCGTTGTTAACAAAAATACAGTGTAAATTACTTCCTATAGCTTTGTGTAGTAAAACTGCTGCTACGGTAGAATCTACACCTCCTGATAATCCTAAAACAACTTTATCATTACCTATTTTTGCTTTTAGCTCAGCAACCGTTTCGTCAACGAATGAATCTGGTGTCCAAGTTTGGGCTACTCCTGCTATATTAACTAAAAAGTTTTGTAATAATTGTTTTCCATCAGTAGAATGATATACTTCTGGATGAAATTGAATAGCATAGGTAGTCTCTCCTTCAATTTTGTATGCAGCATTTTCTACATCATGAGTACTTGCTAACAAAGTTCCGTCTGTTGGTAACTCCTTAATTGTGTCGGAATGGCTCATCCAAACTTGACTCCCTTCTGAAATATTATTAAAGAACTCTTCACCTTCTTTAATAAAAGATAAATTTGCTCTACCATATTCACGAGTATTAGAAGGAGCAACTAAACCACCAGAAAAATGTGCTAGATATTGTGCTCCATAGCACACTGCTAATAATGGTTTTTTACCTCTAATTTCAGATAAGTCTGGATGAGGAGCTTCTTCGGAACGAACTGATGATGGACTTCCAGAAAGGATTACAGCTTTAAAATCGTTTAAGTTTTGTGGTATTTTGTTGTAAGGATGAATTTCACAATAGATGTTTAATTCCCTTACGCGGCGCGCAATTAACTGTGTGTATTGCGATCCGAAATCTAATATAAGTACGTTGTGTTGTTGCATGCGCAAAAATAGTACTTACATTTTAGATTTGCGAGAATATTTAGTAAGAAATTGTACCACTAATAAACTTTAATACTTGTACACAATTGCATTGATGTTCATACCAGCACCTACCGAAGCAAGTATAATAACATCCCCTTTTTTTACTTCTTGATTTTCAATAGCGCCTTTCAAAACTAAATCGAGTAGGGTTGGGACTGTCGCTACCGAACTATTACCTAATTTATGAATGCTCATAGGCATTATTCCTTCAGGTATTGGTTTTTTGTACAAACGATAAAAACGCTTAATAATAGCTTCATCCATTTTTTCATTAGCCTGATGAATGAACACTTTTTTTACATCATCGATCGATTTTCCGCTTTTATCTAAAGCAGTTTGCATTGCTTTTGGAACATTGGTCAAAGCAAATTCATAAATTTTTCGCCCATGCATTTTTATATAACGCACATCGTTATCCTTATTTTTATCATTAGAATTTCCGAAGAATAGGTAATAAGCTTCTTCTTTAGTAAAAGTTTGTGAAGCATGACTTAAAATTCCACTATCGCCTTTATCCGTAGCTTCAACGATACAAGCACCAGCGCCATCGCTATAAATCATAGAGTCGCGATCGTTTACATCAACAACTCTCGATAAAGTTTCTCCACCAATAACCAAACATTTTTTAGCAATCCCCGCTTTTATAAATGCCTGTGCTTGAATAACACCTTCAACCCAACCAGGGCAACCAAATAAAATATCGTAGGCAACACAATTTGGGTTTTCTATTTGTAATAAATGTTTTACACGAGTAGCCAAACTTGGAAGAATATCGCTTTGAATAGCATCTTTTTTAACATCTCCAAAATTATGAGCAAAAATGATGTAATCTAATTCCTCTGGATCAATATTAGCATCTTCAATTGCTTTTTTAGCAGCAAAAAAGCCAAGATCTGAGGCTTTGTATACTGGTTTGGCATAACGACGCTCTTCAATACCTGTTATGGACTTGAATTTTTCAATAATTACAGGATTTGAATTATTAAAGGACGATCCATCAGCATTTAAAAATAAGTTATCATTAAATTGATTGTTTTCTTTTTTTATTGATGGAATGAAGGAACCTGTTCCTGTAATTACCGATAGTTTCATTAGAAATACTAATTTTTAAGGTTGAGTAATTACAAATAAAACATTTTTATTACCGATAACCTCTTTATTTACAGTCATTTTTTTAGAATTACGATATTCTTAAAAAATAAAGGAGCTTTTGTTTTTTTATAAACACAAGTGAGCTTTTTTTATGATTCTTATGCTTGGGGGTTATAAATAGGAACTGTCAAAGGAAAATGGTAATAAAGAAAGTAGTGATTCGGTTTTTATAATTTGACCAACTTCTCCCATAAAAATTATCTCAATAGAGTGCTGTTGATTTATTTCATATTCTGATAATGTTTGGCGGCATGCACCACAAGGACCAACAGGTTTGTTTACTGTTGCGTTTTCAGATGCTGCTGTTATGGCTATTTTTTGTACTCTCATGTTTGGAAATTCAGAAGCTGCTTTCCAAATAGCAACACGCTCAGCGCACATACCAGAAGGGTAGGCAGCACTTTCTTGATTATTTCCTAAAATAATTTTTCCGTTATCAAGTAGCACTGCTGCACCCACATTAAATTTAGAGTAGGGAGCATAAGCTTTTTGCCTTGCTTCAACAGCTTTTTCCATTAAAAGAGCATCCTCAGTTGACAACTGTGAAACATTATTGTATAAAGTGGCTGTAGTGGTAATATCTATTTTCTTCATCGTAAATAAATTAGTCAAAAAAAGCAGCCGGTAAGACTGCTTTTGTATTCTGAATACGAATTTATAAAAAAAATACTATTTTTTAATATACTTCATATAGTTCTCCTAAATCAAAGGATAAAGAAAAACGCAATGTATTTTCTAACGGGTTGTTAACAGCTGCTGTATTTATTAGATAAGATAAATCTAAAGTAAAAGCTCTTGCAGTAAATCCTGTACCTAAAGTAAAATACTGACGTTGTCCTTTTTCTTCACTTTCATGAAAATAACCAGCTCTTACAGCAAAGGCATTGTTGTATAAGTATTCAGCACCTAAGGCCCAAGTTGTTTCTTGTAATTCCTCACTAAAACTTCTATCTCCTAAAGAAGTAAACATTCCTTCGAACCAACCTCTTTCAGAATTAGGACTAGAAGGAACCAATAGTTTTGTGAACTCTAAGTTAAGCCCCAAAATATTTCTATCATCAAATATGAAGTCAAAACCACCACCGATTTTAGCATTAGTCGGGATAAAGTTTGGAACTCCAGGACTGTATTCAACTTTCGGACCAATATTGGCGATGTTAAAACCTAATCGGTAACGTCCGTTAAAGCTTCCAAAGTTTTCTTCTTTAGATTGGTAATAACCAGAAACGTCAACAGCAAAAGAATTCACGGCTTCAAGATTAGAATCATTGCTTCTTATTTTGTAATTAGAATGAATGTACTTTAAGCCAATTCCCATAGAAAAAGTTTCACTCAACTTTAATGAATATATACCAGTAATAGCCAATTCATTAGGGTTTTCTGTTCCGTTAGGATCACCATCTGTAGTTGTTAAATTCACTTCTCCAAGAGAAAAATACTTTAAATCAACTCCCCAAGCTGATTTTTCACTATATCTATTAACATACGAACCTCCACCAACAAAAATATCGTCCGTTAAGTTTCTAAGCCAAGGCGTATAGTTAAGTCCTATGCTTATTCTGTTTTGATTAAATGCAGTTTTTGCAGGGTTGTGAAAGATGGAAAAGGCATCTGACGATGTAGCAACTCCAATATCTCCCATACCACCAGCACGAGCATCAGGTGTAATCAATAAAAAGGGCATTGCCGTGGTATTTATTGATGTTTGGGCTTGCGCTTTATTTTGAAGGGTAAAGCACACAAAAAATAATACGATAGATAATTTTTTCATGTAAAATTTGATTAATTGTTTAGCAAATATATAATTTTTTGGGGGAGTTAGTAATTAATAGCTTTTTTTAAACTTTTGGTAATACAAAATCTAAAAGTTTATCTATTAGTTTAATAAGGTAACGATATTACGGAGATAATATTATACGGCATTGTTAGAATTAAAAAGAAATTATTTTTACCGTTAAATATTAAAATTTAATAGTCAACATTTTAATCTTTTTCTTAGATTCGTAATACTAAAGTATAAAAACTGTCGTTTGTAATCTTGCATAGACAAGGTAACTAAATACGAATTTATAGATAAATTAGTTGTAAGGAATTAGAAATATTGTAAATTGCGACACCCTTAAAAAACAGTTAAAAATACATGAAAAGTACGTTGAAATTATTTAGTTTATTAGCGATCACTGGTTTATTAATTACTTCTTGTAAGAGTAATGGAGGTGGGTCGAGTAAATCTTCATTAACTGGTTGGAACTTTAATGATCCTAATTATGGAGGTTATTTGAAGGGAGAGTACAAAGAAGGAAAAAATGTTCCTCCGGGAATGGTACATATTGAAGGAGGTACCTTTACTATGGGATTGGTACAAGATGATGTTATGTTTGATTGGAACACAACCCCTCAAAAAATGCACGTTCGTACTTTTTACATGGACGAAACAGAGGTAACTAATGCTGAATACGGACTATTCATGCAATACACCAAAGATGTATTCTCTCCAGAAGATCCTCAGTTTAAAAATATTTATCCATCTATTTTACCAGATACATTAGTTTGGAGAAAAGGATTGGGGAATACTAATTTGTTGTCAGAAAGTTATTTAAGACATCCATCTTATGCAGAATATCCTGTGGTAGGTGTTAGTTGGATACAGGCAAACAAGTATTGTAAATGGCGTACAAATGCTGTGAACTTAAAAATTTTAATGGACAAAGGAGTTATCAAAAATATATTTAAAGAAGATTCTGTAAGCTTTAAAGGCGAAAACAATTTTGATACGGACACTTATTTAACAGATCCATACGCTATTTTCGATGGAGATTCAACAATCTATAAAAAAGGAATTCCTGTACCAAGAGTAAAAGGAGAACCAAAACCAGCTAAAGGAACTTTTACAGGTAGACAAGTTACCTCTTCAGATGGTATTTTATCTCAAAAATTTAGACTGCCAACAGAGGTTGAGTGGGAATATGCTGCAAAAGCCATTTTTGAAAATCGTGAATATAACAACATTAGAGGTAGAAAGAAATATGCTTGGAGTGGAAAATATACTCGTGATCGAGATAAGAGAAGAAGAGGAGATCAGTTAGCCAACTTTAAACAAGGAAAAGGGGATTATAGTGGTATTGCAGGATGGAGTAGTGATGGATCGGATATCCCAAATGCGGTAAGAAGTTACCCTCCTAATGCATTTGGACTATATGATATGTCTGGTAATGTTTCAGAATGGGTGCAAGATGTTTATCGACCAATTATAGATTCAGAAGCAAATGACTTTAACTACTTTAGAGGTAATATCTTTACTAAAAAGCTAATTAATGAAGATGGTAAAGTTGTTATAGTAGGTGATGGAGAAGTTCAGTACGATACTTTAGAAAATGGTCGAATAGTACCTAAAGATTTACCAGGAAGTGTTAAGTATATTCCTATTACAAAAGAAGATACTTATATGAGAAGAAACTATAACTTAGCGAACAATTCGAGTTTAGGTGATGGAGATCAAGCTTCTTCTAAGTTTTATGGATTGGATAAAGATCAATTAGATCGTTCGACAAGAATGTATAATTCTCCTCAAAAACCAGAAGCAGAGATAGATACTTTAGGAAATGTTATTAATAACTATAAATACGATGATAAGAGAAGAACAACGTTAATTAGTGATAAGTCTAGAGTATACAAAGGTGGTTCTTGGGCAGATAGAGAGTACTGGTTAGACCCAGCACAGAGAAGGTATTTTCCAGAATATATGGCAACAAACTACATTGGATTTAGATGTGCTACTGATAAAATGGGACCAATGGTTTTAAACAAAAGAAAAACCGCTATACCAGATAAAGTGAAATAATAATTGAACTTAAAATTATATTAGAACCTCATTGTATCTCAATGAGGTTTTTTATTTTTACAATATGAAGATAGAAGATTTATATGAACTGTATATCACTCATGGTTTAGTAGATACAGATACTAGAAATATTAGAAAGAATACACTTTTTTTTGCTTTAAAAGGTGAACAATTTAATGGGAATAAGTTTGCTGATGAAGCTATCAATAAAGGAGCCAGCTATGCAGTAATTGATGAAGCTGAGTATAAAACTTCAAAAAAGCAGATTCTAGTTAAAAATGTTTTAGAAACACTTCAAGAACTAGCAAATTATCACAGGAATCAATTGCAGGTTCCTATAATTGCTTTAACAGGAAGTAACGGTAAAACAACTACAAAAGAATTAATAAATGCTGTTCTTTCAACAACGTATAATACAACTGCTACTAAAGGAAACCTAAATAATCATATTGGAGTACCATTGACTTTACTGTCAATGAATAACACAACAGAGATAGGAATAATTGAGATGGGAGCAAATCATGCAAAAGAGATTGAGCTTTTATCAAAAATAGCAAATCCAGATTATGGATACATAACAAATTTCGGAAGTGCCCATTTAGAAGGTTTTGGTTCTCTTGAAGGAGTCGTTAAAGCCAAATCAGAATTATATGATTTTTTAAGAGCACACGGTAAAAAAGTTTTTGTAAATCCTAAAGATGCAAAGCAAGTAGCAAAAACAATAGGGATAGAAACAATTTCTTTTGAAGAAAGTATAAACTTTACAGAAGCAAATCCCTTTGTAAAGCTTTCGTATAAAAAAACAATGATATTAAGTAGTTTAATTGGAGCGTATAATTTTTCGAATATCTCAGCAGCTATCACCATTGGTAATTACTTTAAAGTACCCTTAGAACGAATAAAGAAGGCAATTGAAAGTTATGTTCCGTCCAATAACAGATCTCAAGTAATACACACCGATGCTAATAAAATAATTTTAGATGCTTACAATGCTAATCCAACAAGTATGGAAGCTGCTTTGGAGAGTTTCAGTAAACTACAAACTAACAATAAAACAATAATTCTAGGAGATATGTTTGAGTTAGGAGAATACAGCTCAAAAGAGCATCAGAACATCGTTAACCTGACAGAGAAATTGGGCTTAGAACAGGCTTTCTTTATCGGAGAAAACTTTTACAATACACTTACGGAACATAAAAAGTTTAAGAATTTTTATGAATTTGAAGCATACATAAAAAACAATCCAATAAATAATAGTACAATTTTAGTAAAAGGTTCTAGAGGAATGGCTCTAGAAAGAGTTGTAGCATTATTTTAAAAAAGAACTGTTTCGGTGGAAGTCTACTAAATTATCAATAGGGCGTTTAATTACTTTAGCAATAGATAAGTTGTTTTTTGAGGCAACATTGTCTAAAATGTCTTGAAAATAATAAGCAATTGATCCAATAAAATAAATAGGAGTTTGCTTATCCTTTTTAAAAGGAAGAATACGATACTTAAAAAACTCTTGAATTCCTTTTTTGATTATTTTTCTAACATATTTTTCGTGCTTGTATTTTAGCATAAATTTAGCGAAAGAAGCTAAGTACATATTTGGATAAGGGTTTTTGTACAAATTCATTTTCACAACATCAGGATCAAGATCAAAAGAATTCTTGAATGCTGAAGCCATTTTTTCAGGCATTTTATTATAGTAAAAATCACGTAATAGTGTTTTGCCAAAATAATTACCACTTGCTTCATCCATAATAGTATAGCCCAACGAAGGAGCTGTTGTAATGATACTTTTACCATCATAAAAACAACTGTTAGAGCCTGTTCCTAAGATACAGACAATACCAGGGGTATTACCAGCACTTGCATAAACAGCTGCTAAAGTATCTTCAGAAACAAAAACAGTGGCTTTTGTAAATATTAATTTTAAAATGTGTTGTAAACTTTTTGCTGCTGTAGGACTTCCACAACCAGCTCCGTAAAAATGAACTTCTAAGGCATCGTTTTGTACTTTTAATAAATCATCAGCATTATTAATGGTGCTAAGCATTTCTTGTTCTGTGAGTACAGAAGGGTTTAAACCAAGTGTAGTAGTTCTAAAAAGTTCTTCTTTAGCACTATCGAGAGCAATCCAATCAGCTTTGGTAGAGCCACCATCGGCAATTAAAATCATACAGTGTTTTTTATGAGTCAAATATATATTATCAAAATTAAATGACAATTGTTTAATTGTTTTAAACAAAAAGGAATAAAGTTTGTTATCGTATAGTAAGTTTATTAGTTTAAATTTGTAGAATATAAATATTTCACCTTACTATGTTTTTTTTCAAAAAAAAAGAAATTCCTTTAAAAGATGTTTTTCCTGATGGGTTTGTAGATATTCATTCACATTTACTACCAGGAATTGATGATGGAGCCAAGGATATAGCACATACTATTTCATTAATATCAAAAATGCATTCCTATGGAATTAAGAATTTTGTCACAACCCCGCATGTTTTAGGAGATGTTTATCCTAACTCAACTGAAATTATAAAAAATAAGTTAGAAGAAGTAAAAAGAGCTTTAAAAGAGAAGAAATTTGACGATGTTTCAATAAGAGCTGCGGCAGAATATATGATGGATGAACGTTTTGTAGAAAGACTCAAAGCTGATGATATTTTAGTTCTTAAAGATAATTACATACTCGTAGAAATGTCATATTTCAACGCACCCTATAATTTATATGATATACTATTTGAAATACAATTGAAAGGATATAAGCCTGTTTTAGCACATCCTGAAAGGTATAATTTTTACCATAATGATTTTCAAAACTTTTATAAATTAAAGAAATCTGGCTGTGTTTTCCAGTTAAATCTTTTATCCTTAACGGAACAATATGGGAAAGGAGTACAAAAGACTGCGCAAAAATTATTAAATGAAGGAATGTATGATTTTGTTGGTACAGACACGCATCACCATAATCATTTAAACCTATTACAGAAAATCGGAACGGTTAAAACAAAAAAACAAATTGAAAAATTATTAGATAACAATAAAATGTTTGCATAAAAAAAGGAAGCTTTTAAGCTTCCTTTTTTTATGTCGTAAATTAATGTTTAATTAGTGCTAACTAAATATCCTTTTATACCAAGGTCTGTTGCCTCCTTGACCTACTCCATAGCCATACCCATAGCCATACCCATAGCCATACCCATAGCCGCGTTTTAAGTCGGTGTCATTTAAAATAATAGCTAAATTTTTAAGCTTTTTATCTCTGTAAAGAGTTTCAGGAATTATTAGCATGCGTTTATCCAAGTAGTTTGCTCTACTAACATATAGTACAATATCTGAGTACTTTGCAATCAGTAAAGTATCGGTTACTAAACTTACAGGAGCGGTGTCTATTATAACGTAATCATATTTAGCTTCTAAGGTCTTGAATAACAATTCTATTTTATTATTCATCAGTAATTCAGCAGGGTTGGGCGGAATCGTTCCTGAAGAGATTATGTCTAAATCAGGAATTTCTTCTATTGAAAACTTCAATGAATCTAATTCTATATTACTAGTAAGATAATTGGTAATTCCTTTTCTATCAGGAAGCTCTAAGTATTCAGTGATTTTAGGAGCTCTTAAATCCATACCTACTAAAATAACTTTCTTACCTGATAAAGATAAGGATGCAGCTAAATTAATAGAAGCAAAAGATTTTCCTTCTCCACTAGTAGTTGACGTGATAAAAATGGTTTGCCCTTTTTCATCTTTATCTTTATTTGGCATCATGAAATCCAAGTTCGTTCTTATGAGCCTAAAAGCTTCAGCAGTACTTGAACGTGCCCCTTCATTAATCACTATTTTTTCTTTAGTTTCAGAATGAGGGATATCACCTAAGAAAGGTATAGAAGTTAACTCTGTAATATCTTTTCTCGTGTGTACTTTAGTGTCTAATAAATCTCTTAAATAAATTATAATAAAAGGAATTATTAATCCGAGAAGCAATGCTGCTAGGTAGATAATTTTTTTCTTTGGACTAACGGGAATGTTAGAAGCATAGGCTTTATCAATAATTTTTGCATTAGGAACAGCGGTTGCTGTAAGAGAAATAGCAGTTTCTTCTTTCTTTTTTAATAAGTAAGAATACAAACCTGCTATAATTTCTTTTTGTCTTGCAATATCTAAAAACTCTCTTTCTTTAGATGGAATAGAAGAAATTTTGGTGTTAAATCGATTGGCTTCTCGCTGTAAACTATTTACTTTAATTTGCAAAGAGTTTACAGTATTTTCTAGGCTTCTTTTTAGAGAACTTCTTAAGCTAGTAAGGTTTTCTTGTACGTCTATAAGGACAGTGTTTTTAGATCCCGCACTTTTTTCTAAACGTTTTAATTGTGCCATTAACTGATTGTACTCGTTAATCGAGTTACCAATATTAGCATCTGACAAGCCTAAATTAGCTGGTAAATAATCATTCTTGTCTAATTCTTTATTTAAAGATTTAGCCAAGCTTAATTCTGTAGATGCCTCTATTAATTTTTTGCGATTCTCTGTATTAGTTTGTAAAACTAGTTGAGCTTCAGATTCAATATCAGTAATGTTGTTTTTATCTTTAAAAGTTTTGACATTATCATCAAGCCTTCCTAACTCTATTGCAACATTATTTAATCGTTCTGAAATGAAACCACTAGTTTTCTCAGAAACTTCCTTTTTGTCGTTTATTGCATCAAGGTTATATTGTTTTACTAATTCATCCAATACATCTTCGGCTTTTTCTTTTATGGAAGATTGTAATGATAGTCTTAAAACACTAGACTTTTTACTTACAGGAGATATGTTAATTCTATTTTGATAACTATCTATTACTTTTGTAATTGAACGAACTGAAATCTTTATGTTATCACCAATATTATTTAAATCAAATACGGAAGATTGCTCAATTTTAAATTCACCAAGCTTCTTGTCGATTATAGGTTGATCAAAATTATTTTCAGAAACTACGTTATTCTCAGAGTCTTTTAAACGAAATTTATCAGCAGATAAAATCTCTACATTAAACACGGTATCGATTTTATTTAAAATTTCAGAGGTAGAATCAATCGCAGTAAATTGAATGGGAGCATTTTTATAAACTTCAGATTCTTTAATTCGTCCCTCAGTTATATAAGATATATTTAAATTTAAGGTTTCTATAACATTTTTAATAAGTTTTCTAGATTTAATAATCTCTATTTCATTATCAATGTTTTTACTAGACCCTCCTACAATTCCTAAGTCTTCAAAGGCTGCGAGTTCTTCTGAGATACCCCCTTGTTTGTCGTTCTTTATTAAAATGGTAGTGGATGCATCATATTTAGATGTACTGTATCTTAAATATAAAAAAGCCCCTATTAAAGTTAGGATTATCCCTAAAATAAACCATTTCCAGTGAATTAAGTATTTTTCTAATTCTGCTCTAATGTTAATAGTATCGTTTTTTTCTAACTGTGGAGAATATTGTTCGTTACTCATAGCTATACTATCTTGTAAGAATTGAAATTAATGAAATGATAACAGAACCTAGTGATATAAATAAGCCTGTATTCTTATTATAAGCCGCATCTTGAGATGAAGATTTATTTGGCTCTACATAAACTACGTCATTTTGTTGTAAATAATAAGCAGGAGAATTGAAAATTTTATTAGAACGTAAATCTAACTTATAACTTTTTATTTGATTACCTTCTTCTCTTTTAACTTCAATAGTTCTAATACCAGACATGTTTAAGTCTCCCGCTAGCCCTACTGCCTCTAAAACAGAAATACGTTCATTAGGAATAGTAAACCTCCCAGGCATTTTCACATCGCCCAATACTGTAATAGAAAAATTAATTATTTTAATATTAACAGTCGGATTTTTAATATAATCAGGTGAAAGCTTACTCTTTAGCAAATCAATAGCTTCAGTTCTAGATAGTCCTGCTAATTTTAATTTTCCTAGAACAGGAAAGTCTATAAAACCATTATTATCAATTAAATAAGCTTGTTGTTGTGGAGTCCCTACAGCTCTATCTGTTGTAGTAGCAAAAGTTACAGCAGGTAAATTAAATGGTTTTACAGCTTCTAAGTCTAAAGCTGAAATAGTGATTTGGAGTAAATCGTCAGCTTTAAAAATAGTTTTGTATGTTGTATTTGTTTTTGCTGGATCAACTTCATCTTTCTGAAAATACACAATGTCTTTTCTAGAGGCACATGAAGCTAAAGATAGGATTAGAATAGTTAAAACAATTTTTGAGAATCTTTGCATTGTTGAATTTTTTTGCGAAAGTACTAATTTAATTTTTGACAGTAGTATCTAATTTTTCGTAAATAGAATTGTTTGATATGTATTCAGGAACTATCTCCTTTATAAGTTGTACAGTTTTATGATTGTCATGTTGTTGGTTAGAAATGCATAAATCTTTAATCTTATTGATGATAAAATCATAATCTATTTTTTGATTTTTAGCAATCATAATTTTTTCATGATAGGTTGGAGTAGTATTCTCTCCATCAGCTAAAAGTTCTTCGTATAACTTTTCTCCTGGACGTAAACCAGTTATTTTTATATCAATATCATCAGGAAATTGTAAGCCTGATAAATGAATCATTCTTTTTGCGATGTCATATATCTTTACAGATTTTCCCATATCAAAGATATAAATCTCTCCTCCATTCCCCATTGTTCCTGCTTCCAAAACTAACCTACACGCTTCAGGTATGGTCATAAAATAACGAGTAATATCTTTATGGGTAACGGTTAAGGGACCACCATTTTCTATTTGACGTTTGAAAAGAGGGATGACAGACCCATTGGAACCTAATACATTACCAAAACGAGTCGTTGTAAATTTTGTTGCATGCTTATTATTAGAGTTACTCAAACAGCTTATATACATTTCTGCAACTCGTTTTGTGGCTCCCATTACATTGGTAGGGTTTACTGCCTTATCAGTTGATACCATTACAAAACGATCAACGTTATGTTTTATAGATAAATCTGCAACATTCTTTGTCCCTCCAATATTTATTTTTACAGCTTCGTAAGGACTCATTTCCATAAGAGGAACATGTTTATAAGCAGCAGCATGAAACACTTTTTGAGGTTTAAATTTTTCAAAAACTTCGTCCATTCTCTTATAATCTCTAACATCTGCGACAATTGAGGTGAAGTTTGTTCGTTCTTTTTGAATTAATTCTTGTTGAAGATCATACAATGGTGACTCAGCTTGGTCTACCAAAATCAAATGTTTGTGATTATAAACACTTAATTGACGAGAAATCTCTGAACCAATAGAACCTGCTGCTCCAGTAACTAAAATTACTTTATTATTTACTTCTCTTTTTACAATAGGGTTGTCTATTGAAATAGGTTTTCTGTCTAGCAAATCTTCAATTCTAACTTGTTGAATTTGGTTCGCTTCTAAATCGCCATCAATCCATTTAGATAAAGGAGGAACAATTTTTACTTGAACGCCTAAGGCTAATAAGTTATCAGTAAGGTATAAAAGTTTTTCTGATTTAATATTTTGAATAGAAATTATGATTTCATCAATTTGTTTTTCTTTAATGAAGTTCTTATCAATATTTTTTCCGTTGTAAATTTTAATTCGGTCTAATTTTTTTCCAACTTTCTTAGGATCATCATCAATAAAACCTAAAACTTCATACTTGTTTTTTGTATCTCTGTTTAAAGCTCCATAGGTTATTAAACCAGAATCTCCAGCACCATATATTAAAACATTAGTAATAGATTTCAATTCTGTAGAAACAATTTCATAAAAAGCTTTAAAAACAAAGCGGCTAACAACCAAAATAAGTACAGAAATCAAATAATGAATAATTATTATTGATTTTGGTATAGTAAAGTGCGGAAATATACGCAACGCATTATTGAAAAGTATGATGCAAGCAGTTATAGAAGAAAGCAGTGTTACACCAATAAACACATTAAAAGCATCTCTTGTACCTGTGTGTCTTATGATTCCTTTGTACGAACCAACAATTAAAAAACTAGTAAGACTGATGGTTGCGATAAAAGGAAGTTGATAATATAGGTTGTTAAGATCAAAATTTAAACTAGCATTAAAACGCACTGCGTAAGCTAAAATAAAAGAGATACAAACTAAAGCTATATCAATAATTAGAACAATCCACCGTGAAGCGTACTTGTCAAAAGCCCTTAAAAATAAACTTCGAATCATCAATGTTTTCGTTAGCGGATAAAATTACAAAATATAAAGTAAAAAACTTAAAGAAGTGTTAAATCTTCTTCATTTGTTGCTTCATCATTTGCATCTGCTCTTTCAACATTCCGTGTTTATCTAGTTTTTTAGCTTCTGCCATTAAATTTGTTGCTTCTCTTTTTCTACGTTTGGTCATCGCAATTCCAGCTAATTGTAATTTAGCCATAGCCAAATCATGATCCATAGCCAACCCTAATTTTACCGCCTTTTTTAAATATTTCTCAGCTTGAGTTATGTTTGTTTGCGATAACATAATTCCGTGTAAGTAGTTATAGTAGCCCTCTTGTTTTTGAGTTAATGCAGCAGCAGGGTTTTTAATATATCCCAACCACTTTTGAGCTCCTGCAAAGTTTTGTTTACGTAATTGTAAAAAGGCTAAAAGAATAAACTCATTTTTAAAATAAAATAAAACAAATAGTCCTGCAAGTAATAATATTGATATACCATTCATAATGTGTCCTTGTGTAAATTCATACACAGACCATACTGTTATTAGAGCTGCTAAAACTAATTTTATATTTTTATTGAACATAATTGTCTTTTCTTTTTATCGGTTTGCAAAAGTACATTTTTTTAACAGAAAACCTATCAACTTACTTTTTGTAATGTTTTTTATTTTGTAACCATGCTAGAACTCCTAGGATAGTAACAAAAGCTACAGAATAATATACTGAAGTAGGGGTAATTACTTTATCACCACTTGCATAAGAGTGTAGACCAGATAAGTAAAAATTTACTCCGAAATATGTCATCATTATGGAAGCAAAAGCAATAATTGACCATAAATTAAACGTAAAACGTCCTCTTAAACCTGGAATCAAACGCATGTGTAATACAAAAGCATATACCATGATTGATATTAAAGCCCAAGTTTCTTTAGGATCCCATCCCCAATAACGTCCCCAGCTTTCATTTGCCCACATACCACCTAAAAAGTTACCAATGGTAAGCATTACCAAACCAACGGTTAAAGCCATTTCATTAATAACAGTTAACTCTTTAAGATGTAAGTCCATTTTCTTTTTATTCTTTTCATTGGTAAAAATGATTAAGAACAAAGAGAAAATACCTAAAATCATTCCCATTGCAAACGGACCATAACTAGCAACAATTACAGATACATGAACATATAACCACCAAGAATTTAAAACCGGTTGAAGGTTAGCAATTTCAGGGTCTAACCAGTTTTGGTGAGCAAACATTAATATAACGGCAACTAAAAATGTTGTTGCGGCAATAGTTAAAGAGGATTTTTTTCCAAGAATTAACCCAAATAGCATGGTAGCTAAGCCAACAAAAATAATAGACTCATAAGCATTACTCCATGGAGCATTTCCACTAATATACCAACGTGCAGCTAGTCCCAATACGTGGAAGATAAACAAGAAAATTACAATTCCTATTAATGTTTTTACAGTATTATTAACCCACGGCTTGTTATTAAAAATTTGTAAGAAAACAAAAACAATTAAAAGTAAGCTTACATAACCGTAGTATTTAGAAAGTTTGACAAAAATGTTTAGTTTATTGTAAGCTATTTCTAAAGCAATTTTGTCTTTTGCAGGAATAACTTCTGCTCCAAATTTTCGTTGAAACTTCTTAATTCCATCTAAAACTTTATTGGTTTCTGTATAATTTCCTGATTTCTTTGAAGCTTGTAACAATTGCAAATATACAGGTAGTGATTGACGTACAAATACAGAGTCAGTTCCTTTAAAATTAGCTTGTAGTGTTTCAGGTTGTGATACCCATTTGTTGTTTTCATCATTTGGAATAGGATAAATACGTAACATACCACCTCCTAATGCTTGAGATAATAGCCAAACTCTGCGTTCAATTTTTATAATGTCTTTTTCAAATTTGTTTTGAATTTTTTTCTTTTCAGCTTCAATAACTAATTTGCTGATTTTAGAAGAACCATCTTTATTGTAAAAATCGATAAAGCGAGCATATTCAGCATCTTCAGAAACTCCTAAAATTTCTCTAACCTGTGTATTTCCATCCTCTAGATAAACAAAAGGAACATTAAGCCAAAGCATTGGGTTTTCTGTAATAGAAAGTAAAATTTGGCTAGGATCCATGTCTTTAAATTTATCAACATGCGCTACTTTCCTCACTAATTCCGAAGCAAAGGTATGAGCAGGTTTCATACGTCCGCCAACATCTTGAATAACTAAAGAACTGAACAAATCAGCGTGTTTATTGTCTACTTTGTTAGCGATTAAAATAGAGTCAATTTGAGCTTCAGTAATTTGTTTAGGTTCGTGCTGTTTATGTTGACTAAAACCAGCCAAAGAAATAAATAAAGCGATTACTGATAATTTGGCTTTTTTATTTCGAATTTTAACTAATGATTGTTTCAGATCATAAAAACGAGTGCCTTTTACAAATAAAGCAGCGGTTAAACCAAAAAATAATAAAAAGTAACCAATATAGGTTATCCAAGTTCCCCAAAAATCATGGTTTACAGATAAATGAGTTTGTTCGTGTTCACCTTCAATTTTATAGCTTGATTGGAAAAACTTATATCCTCCGTAATCTAAAATATGATTCATAAAAATCCTATAGTCAAAAGTTTCATCAGGTGCTATTACAGTAATTTCACTTGCGTAAGCAGCAGCGCTTTCCGAACCAGGGTATTTTTCTAATTGAAAGTCATTTAGTTTTATACTAAAAGGAGTTTGTAACAATTTAGAACCGTACCAAGCTCTAAAGTTTAGATCTCCAATACTAAATTGTTGCTGGTTATCAACGTTAAATTTTCCACCGTAAAACTCAACACGTTTAGTTTCTCCGTTTGTAGTAACGTCAAAAATTACAGTGTCATATTTTTGATTATCCTTTTTACCTCGTACAGTTTTTATTTCTCCTTTTTCTGGAGATTTTGGAACTACAAATTGTAATCCGTTTACGTTATGAAGTGTTAACAGTTGAAAATGTTGGGCGCTATCTTTAACTATTAAGCCTTTCTTTTGATCAGCCATTCTAAACCAATCACCATCATTTTTAGAAATCATTTTTAAACTACCATCTTCATAAAAGAAGTTAATTGAAGCCGCTTCTTTATTAGGAGCTTCAAAACCTACTAAAATGTTATGAATGTTCTCTATAGTTCCTTTTTTAATGTAGTGTTCATGTCTACTTCCGTCAGAACTTTCTACAAAAAACAAGTGTTCTGTTCCGTTTTCGTCTAAAACCATTTTTGTTTCAGACCAAGGAATATAGTCTACTAAATTAAAAGTAACTTCATGGTTTTTACCTCCTTTTTCAGGTTGGAAGTTTTCTTTAAAATTTACCGAATTGTCGCCCCAAGCAGATAAAAGTAATTTGTTAGCAGTGGTTTTTTGAAATTCACTATTATCAATAATTACATTTAAATAAGTATGTTCTGAGTAGAATTGATTGGTTGTTTCTCCTTCGTCAATAACCATTAACCCTTCATAGCTAATGTAACGAGTAATACCCGCACCAATTAAGATTAAAAGGAAAGATACGTGAAATAATAACACAGACCATTTTTCTTTTTTATACAATCTATACCTAAAAATATTTCCGAAAAAATTGATAACAAAAAACACCATTATTAATTCAAACCACCAAGTGTTGTAGACTAGTGCTTTAGAAGTTTGTGTTCCGTAATCGTTTTCAATAAAAGTGGCAACTCCCATGGCAATGGCAAAAGCAAAAAATAAAACAGCCATTAAACGGGTAGAGTAGAGGGTATCTAAGATTTTTTTCATCAGTAAATCTGCTAAGTATAAAACGACGCAAATTTACGGATTAAAGCTCTAATCACCTTATGAAATCAATCATTTTTAAAAGGTAAAATGTTAAATTTATGAAGGTTAATTTCCAATTCGCTCTCCCATTTTAACAAAGGTTTCCATCTTGTTTTTGGTGTTGATTAAAAGATCTTCATCAATAGTGATTTTAGAACTATTAATTAACAATACAATAGTTGAACCTCCAAAAGCAAAGTAGCCCATTTCATCGCCTTTTTTTACTTCAGTGTTTGGAAGGTAAGTTTCAATAATACTTCCAACCATAGTAGCACCTACTGGGGCAATGATAACATCTCCTTTGTCGTGTGTTTTTAAAGTGCAGAATTCTCTTTTGTTTTCACAGAACACTCTTGTGAAGTTAGCAGCTAGGGCATGAGGTGATACTGAAAAATAACGTCCTTTAATTTTTGTTACTTCGGAAGGAATTCCGTCGTATGGAAAGTGATAACGATGATAATCGTTAGGAGCTAATCGAAGTATAATTAAAGAATCGTCTTTGTGTTTTGTTGCGAGTTCTTTATTGCCTAAAAATTCCTCTAAGGTGAATTTTCTTCCTTTGATAAAGAAGTTATGAATATCAGAAATATTTTTAAAGGCTAACATTTTTCCGTCACCAGGAGAAACAAAACCATTTTCAATTGGACGGGCGTCAGATTTTAACTTTCGATAGAAAAAATCATTGAAAGAAATATAGTCTTCAGAAGGTCTTTCTGCCTCACTCATGTCAATTTGAAGTTCTCTAACAAAACTGTTTATTTTGTTAATAGAGTTGGGTTTGTTCATGAGTTTACCATACCATGATGATAAAAATTTACGCTTAACTAATGGCAATAAAGCCATTTTACCAAACGGATTGTTGTATAGCAATTTTAAGTATCCTTCTCCTGGAGGGGTTTCGGTAATTATTTCACCTGTTTTTCTATCAATGAATTTTATTTTCATAACCGTTAGTTATTCTTCGATACTATCAATTAAAATGGTTAACATGTCAATAGCAGCTTGTGCAATTTTAGTTCCTGGACCAAAAACACCTACGGCACCAGCATCAAACAAGAATTGGTAATCTTGTGCAGGAATTACACCACCAACAATCACCATAATATCTTCACGACCATATTTTTTAAGCTCAGCAATAACTTGAGGAACTAAGGTTTTGTGTCCTGCAGCTAATGAGGAAATTCCTAAAATGTGCACGTCGTTTTCTATAGCTTGTTTGGTGGCTTCTTGAGGAGTTTGGAATAAAGGACCAATATCGACATCAAAACCTAAATCAGCATAACCGGTAGCAACAACTTTAGCTCCACGATCGTGACCGTCTTGTCCTAGTTTAGCAATCATAATACGAGGACGACGTCCTTCTAACTCAGCAAATTTATCAGCTAGTTCAGTAGCCTTTTTAAATAGCTCGTCATCTTTTATTTCTTTACTATACACGCCAGATATGGTTTTATGTACTGCTTTATGACGTCCGAAAATAGTTTCAAGGGCGTCAGAAATTTCACCTAATGTAGCTCTGTTTCTTGCGGCTTTTACTGCTAAATCTAATAAATTTCCTTTACCCGTTTTAGCAGATTCAGTTAAATCACTCAATGTTTTGTCAACTTCAGCTTGATTTCTTTTCGATTTTAAATCGTTTAGTCTATCGATTTGAGATTGACGAACAGCTTCGTTATCTACCTCTAAAATATGTAAAGGGTCTTCTTGTTCTAATTGGTATTTGTTAACACCAACAATAATATCTTGACCGCTATCAATTTTTGCTTGTTTTTTAGCCGCTGCTTCTTCAATACGCATTTTAGGAATTCCTTTTTCAATAGCCTTGGTCATTCCACCTAATTCTTCAACTTCTTGAATTAGCTCCCATGCTTTATTGGCAATTTCTTCCGTAAGTTTTTCTACATGATAACTACCCGCCCAAGGATCTACAGTTTTTGTAATATGGGTTTCTTGTTGTAAGTATATTTGTGTGTTACGAGCAATACGTGCTGAAAAGTCGGTAGGTAAGGCAATTGCTTCGTCTAAAGCGTTGGTGTGTAAACTTTGTGTGCCTCCAAAGGCAGCAGCCATAGCTTCAATTGCGGTACGTGCTACATTGTTAAAAGGATCTTGTTCGGTTAAACTCCAACCGCTGGTTTGACAGTGAGTTCTTAATGCTAACGACTTTGGGTTTTTTGGGTTGAATTGTTTTACTAGTTTTGCCCATAACATTCTTCCTGCACGCATTTTGGCAATTTCCATAAAATGATTCATTCCAATAGCCCAGAAGAAAGATAAGCGAGGAGCAAAGGTGTCAATATCCATTCCTGCTTCCAATCCTTTTTTGATGTATTCTAATCCGTCAGCTAAAGTATAAGCTAATTCAATTTCTGCTGTAGCACCAGCTTCTTGCATATGGTAACCCGAAATAGAAATTGAATTAAACCGAGGCATATTTTCAGAAGTATATCTAAAAATATCAGCAATAATTTTCATTGATGGAGTAGGTGGGTAAATGTAAGTGTTACGCACCATAAACTCTTTTAAGATATCGTTTTGAATAGTTCCTGATAATAATTCAGGAGCTACACCTTGTTCTTCGGCTGCTACAATATAAAATGCCAAAATAGGTAAAACGGCTCCATTCATGGTCATAGAAACAGACATCTTATCAAGTGGAATTTGATTGAACAGAACTTTCATGTCTTCCACAGAATCTATAGCAACACCTGCTTTTCCAACATCCCCTTGTACACGCTCATGGTCTGAATCGTAACCACGGTGTGTAGCTAAATCGAAAGCAACTGATAGCCCTTTTTGACCAGCTGCTAAATTTCTACGGTAAAAGGCATTGCTTTCTTCGGCGGTAGAAAAACCTGCATATTGACGGATTGTCCATGGCCTGCGAACATACATGGTAGAGTAAGGTCCACGTAAATTGGGTGCAATACCCGCAACAAAATCTTCGTGTTTAAAGTTGTTGTTGTGTTGTTCTTGGCTTTTGTTTATTTGTATGTTTGATATATTTTTTCTACTCATTTCCTAAGCGTTCTTGTTCTAGCTTTTCTGCTAATCGTTTTTGAATAATAGGTTGAATTAGTGTTTTTTCATTACGAATTTTTAAGAAAGGTGAAACTTCTAAATCGTTTTTCATCTTGTCATTTTCGTTTTGAATTTTGTTTGTTCCAAGTAACACTAATTCTCCTGAATCAAATAATTGTTGCTCTTTAGCTGCCGACTCTTTTATTTTTCGTTGGATGACTCCTTCTTTTAGTTGTTTTAAGAAACCGCCACCGTTTTCTATTAATTTAAAAACCTCTAGCGCTTTTTGGGTAAGTTGTTGAGTAATTGTTTCAATGTAGTATGCACCCTCAGCAATGTTTTGGGCTTCTGCTAGTTCGCTTTCTTGTTGTAAAATTAATAGTTGATTTCTTGATATACGTTCTCCAAACTCGTTCGGTTGATGAAAAACCTTGTCATAAGAGCTATTAGCTATAGTGTTGGTTCCTCCTAAAATAGCGCTCATACACTCAGAGGTGGTGCGTAGCATGTTTACATTGTAGTCGTATATGGTTTTGTTACGCAAACTTGGTTGTGTAAAAATATGAGCAGTTGCTTCTGTGTTGTATTCTTTTAAAAGAGCTTTCCATAAAATTCTAAAAGCTCGTAGTTTGGCAATTTCAAAAAAGTAATTACTTCCTACAGAAAAATTAAAATGAATGTTTTTTGCAGCTGAACTACCGAAGTGGTTTAGGTATTCATTTGCCTGAGCAAGTGCATATGCTAATTGTTGAATAATGGTTGCTCCTGCATTTTGGTAAATAGAGGTATTAACGCAAAGAGCGTTTGGGGTAGTTTTTGCTATTTCTTCTAATTGTGTATGGTCGTTTTTAAGATTTGAATACCAATTTCCAGAACTAGCCAAGTTTCCTATAATGTCTATGTTGAAGTAGCAGCTTTCTGAGTTTATAAAATTAGCTAGTTTGTTAACAAATTCTGAGGATAAAAAATTGAAAGTAAAGTAAAGTAACGTTTTTTGAGTATCAATTCCCTTTAGTAAGATGTTGTAATCAAACTCTTTTTTTGCGTTGAACAGGACGGCATTTGCTCCTCTTTGAATTGAGTCGATTGCAAATGCATTTGCTTCTTCTTCATTCTCAATGTTAATGGATTGACAAATAGCGAAACCTTTACAGGGAGTGTTAACTTTAATATTGGTTCTATCTTCTTTAGTATAAAAAGGTTTTACAGTAATACCTTCTTCAGTTTTCCACAAAAGAGTGTCGTTGTAATCGGCACCTTTAAGGTCTACTTGTATTTTTTGTTTCCATTCTGCAGGGGTAACACCTTGAAATTCGTCAAATAAATAGTTACTCATTACTTTTTTATGGTATCAAATTCAATAATATAAATGTCTTCATCTTCTTTCTTCATTTGGTATTTTTCTCTAGCATAGCGTTCTAGTTGAAGAGAGTCTTGTAGTTGTTGAATGGTTTTTTTGTCTTTCTTGATTTTTTTTTCATGGTAATCAATCCAGCTCTTTAACTCATTAATTTCTTTATTAAACTCTTTATGGGTAAGGTAAGAATTTTCATCAAAAAAAAGCATCCAAACCACAAATACAGTGAGTATAATCACGTAAATATTAGTGGCTATTTTAAAAGAAGGTTTGTTTTTTATTGATTTAAAACTCATGTTATAAACGGTCGTTAATTACAGTTCTTACAATGTCAATAGCTACAGTATTATACCTGTCGTTAGGTATAATGATATCCGCGTAATTTTTTGTAGGTTCAATAAATTGTTGGTGCATGGGTTTTAAGGTGCTTTGATAGCGGTTTAAAACTTCATCAACATTTCTCCCTCGCTCTTTAATATCTCTTCTTACACGTCTAATTAGGCGTTCGTCGGCATCTGCATGAACAAAGACTTTTATGTCACACAAGTTACGAAGTTCTTTGCTATTAAAAATCAAAATACCTTCAATTATAATAACTTTTCTAGGGTGTGTTTTTATGGTGTCTTTGGTTCTATTGTGAGCAACGAATGAATATATAGGTTGTTCTATAATGCATCCATTTTTTAATTTAGTTAAATGTTCAACCATTAAGTCAAAATCGATTGCTCTAGGATGGTCAAAATTTATCTTAGTACGTTCTTCGTAAGTTAGGTTGTCTGTTTGTTTGTAGTAAGAATCTTGAGAAATAACGCAAACTTCATCAGCAGGAAGTTCGTTGATAATTTGGTTTACTACCGTGGTTTTTCCACTTCCTGTACCTCCAGCAATACCAATAACAAATATATTTTTCATTAAGTTTTTGTAAAAATAGAGTTATGACAAATTTAGCAAAATAAGCGCATAAAAAAAGCGCTAACTTTTTGTTAGCGCTTTTAGTTTTGAGCCGATGGAGGGACTCGAACCCACGACCTGCTGATTACAAATCAGCTGCTCTAGCCAGCTGAGCTACATCGGCGTTTGCTTTAAAAGCGTGGCAAATATATAATGTTTTTTGAAACTGAAAAAACTTTTTTTAAAAATTTTTAATGCTTGTTTTTTGTAATCGTTTAGTGAACTTTTTAAGTTGTTGAAATAGAGTTTGTTTTGGTTTTTTAGTGAAGAGTACAAAAATAAAAAAAGTCGGGATGAGTGGATTCGAACCACCGATCTCTGGTCCCCCAGACCAGCACTTTAACCGGATTAAGCTACATCCCGATGTTGCAAATATATTTAAAAAAGAAAAGTTCTAAGTAAATTTACTTAGAACTTTATCAAGAATAAATATTATAATGAGAGTGGTAGTTGATGAAACTACTATTCTTATGTATAAACTATAAACGAGCTTAAAGGTTGTTTATTGTTTAAGCTGTTAAAGGTTTTCCTTTTAAACGTTTTTCAATGCGTTGTTTTACAGCTGTTAAACGCTTCATTAAGTCCATTAACGTGCTGTCTTTTGTTTGTTTATATACCTCATTAATCTCTAGAATCAGAGCTTTTGCTTCTCTAGAGGCTAGTATTCTATCACTAGTAGTAATAAATTTGAATTTTCTGTTTTCAAATTCTTCTGCCTTATTGATTAATTCTGAATTCATAAAATTTACCAATTTAATTTAAAATTTCTTTATTAGGTTTTGTCTGATAAAAGATACATGCCTAAAATAACTGGGGCGGCAAATATATGGGAAACTTTCTGTTTGCAAAGAAACAAGCTCATCAATTTGTTTTATTAGTTAATAAGTTTTTCTTATAAGATAAAAAAATCTTTCTACACTATCTTATATCAGTCATAAGTATTATCTATAAATATAAATGTAACGATTTTATTTTGTTATTTCAAATTATTAATAGAAAATTAACAGTTTTCACCTCTTTATTTAGCGATTTTTTAAGGAATAGTGGTGTTTTGGTTGTAATACAGTATTTTTGTGTCTATAGAAATCTAAATACTGATATGAAAAAACTACTATTATTAATTTTTGCTGTTTCCATACTTTCTTGTAACAGCCAAGAAAAAAGAGCTATTTTAGGAATGTCTGATTTTCAAAAGGAAATGAATACTAAGTTTAAAGATGCTTCTAGGTCGCCACTTACCAAAAAAGGATTAAAGAAGTTTAAAGGATTAGATTTTTTTCCTATTGATAAAAAGTATGCTGTAAATGCAGAATTAGTAAAAACACCAGATGCGCCTATTTTTGATTTTCCAACGACGACCGATAGGGTGGCGATGTATAAAAAATATGGGGTTTTATCTTTTTCTATTGACGGAGAGGATTTTAAACTAGTTATTTATCAAGATGTACATCCTGCGCCTGAGTATGCAAATCATTTATTTTTACCTTTTTTAGATAATACGAATGGTAAAACGTCTTATAAAGGTGGTCGTTTTATAGATATTTATACGACCGATATAAAGGATGATGGGACTGTGGAGATTGATTTTAATAAAGCTTACAATCCATATTGTGCTTATAGTGATAGATATTCTTGTCCAATTACACCAAGCGATAATTATTTAGATACAGAAATTAAAGCAGGGGTAATGGCGTATAAGAAACCTAAATAAATAAAAAGTCCTGCAATTTGCAGGACTTTTTTTATTTGGAAGGAGGTGTTAAACCTTCTTCTCTGTCTTGTTTAATTGCTTTTATTAACGAATCTAAATATGGTTTTCTCAGTTTTAGTTTAGTTTCCTTATGTGCTTTCTTATTTAGTTTAGAAAACATTTCAGCAACCTTTACAGCTGTTGGTAGTAAGTGCTCTTGAGGAACAACTTTATCTAAAAAGCCGGCAGTGATAGCGTCTTCAGGGGTGTAAATTTCTGAGCAATTAACACTTCTTTCAAAATAAACAGGAGTTAAACGTGCTTTAGCTATTTCAATACCAGCATTGTGCATGGTCATACCTATTAAAACTTCATTTAGTCCAATTTTAAAATCACCTTCAACTCCCAGCCTATAATCAACAGATAGAAGTAAGAAAGCTCCTTTGGCCACAGCATGCCCAGAGCAAGCTGCAATTATTGGGAAAGGAAAAGAGAGCATTCTATGTGATAAATTTGATCCTTTGGTAACCAGTTCTAAAGCTGATTCAGGAGATTGTGTCATGCTTTTTAAGTCGTAACCAGCAGAGAATATTCCTGGTTGTCCTGTTAGTATTATTGGTTTTTCTTCTTTTTCAGCTTTGTCAAAAGAGGAGTTTAAAGCATCAATCACTTCATGAGAAATAGCGTTAGCTTTTCCGTTAGTAATAGTAATAATTACGTAATTGTCTTCTGATTTGTATTGTATAAGTTCACTCATTTATTGTATTCATTTACTCACAAAGTGAGGTTTGTTTTAAGTATTGTTTACATGGTTGGTGTGTTTGTCCAAAAATAATTTACTAAGTAAATTCCTGCAAAAACAGCTAAAAAACCAATGCTAAAGCTAGCAACAGTATATAGTGCAAAAGAGGTGAAATTTCCAGATTTTAGAAAGATATGATTTTCGTAAGCAAAGGTTGAGAAAGTGGTAAATCCACCACAGAAACCAGTAGCTAATAATAAGGTGTGGTTTTGTGTGATGGTTTCGTTTTTAGCAGCAAACCCTAAAATAATTCCAATAAGCAAACTACCAAGAATGTTGGCTGCAAAAGTTCCGTACGGAATTCCTGTTTGAGGACTATTTAAAGCTTTTCCAATAATATATCGCAATACGCTTCCAGTTCCACCGCCTATAAAAACTAATAATAATTGTTTCACAAAAATACTTCTAAATTAATAGCTTGTTTTTACTCTCTTATTGAAAGAGATGTTGTAAGAATCTCTACAAGAGCTTTTCATATACTTGCGAAAATAAGAAAACCTCACAAATTTGTGAGGTTTTCTTTATATATAAATAGTATAACTGTTTATAGTTCTACATCATCAGCATCGGTCCAATTCCACTTCCCAACAATGATTCCTTTTTTTACGGTAACAATACCAGGATTAGCTCTAATTACTGTTTTTAAAGCAGTTTCATCACAAAACCCAAAAGTATAAGGAAGTCCATATTCTTTTTGAGTTGCAGCTAAGTCTTCAATATAAGAAGCAGTTAGTACATAAATTTCATAACCTTGTTCACTAGCTTGTTTAGCTACTTCAGAAATTCCAGTAATACCTTCTTTTTCTGTTTTCTTGAAGTTAGACATGATAATAAGCATAGCTTTTTCTTTAGCAAGCATTTCTTCTAACTTATCTCCTTCATCTGTTTCAATCATGAAATCGTGTATAGGAGGAAGCTCATCGCTATCTTCTGGGTATTCCATTCCTTTGGCAATATCTGTTCCTATAGAATAAGCTCTAAAATCAATAATTGGTAAATGTTGTAAAACGTAATAAGTTACAATTAGTGCTAAAAAAACAGCGCTAAAGGTTGTTAAAGAAGAAAACTTATTTGAAATTAAAGGCTTAATGTGTTTAACACCTAAAATAAGAATTACAATAAAGATCATGAAAACAACATTTTTGTAAAATGTTTCTTTAGGAGTAAGTTTTAAAGCGTCACCAAAACAACCACAATCTGTAACTTTGTTGTAGGTGTAAGAGTACCAAGTTAAAAATAAGAAAACTAGGTTTAAAACAAATAAGCTCCAAACAGTAAGTTTAGGTTTGTAACCTACTAAAAGCATAATGCCTAAAACCAATTCGGTAACAATTAAAAGAATAGAAAAAGGTAGAGCGAAAGGAATTAAGAATTCTAAATTTAATACATCGGCGCCAAAATATTCTTCAAATTTATATTGAGATCCGATAGGGTCTACCAATTTTACAAATCCAGAGTAAATAAAAAGAAGTCCTACAAGTACTCTTGAAATATGAGTTAGCATTTTTAAAATCATAGGGGTGTTTTTTAGGTTAATTATCTGATTCAGAAAGGTGAATCATGGCAAAAATAGCATAATTAATCATATCTTGATAATTAGCATCAATTCCTTCAGAAACTAAAGTTTTGCCTTGATTGTTTTCTATTTGTTTTACACGAAGTAGTTTTTGCAGAATTAAATCGGTTAATGAAGAAACTCTCATGTCTCTCCATGCTTCACCATAATCATGGTTTTTATTTTCCATTAACTCTTTAGTAATCTTTATGTGTTTGTTGTATAGGTTTGTAGCCTCTTCGGTAGTTAAATCAGGTTGTTCAACAATGCCTAATTCAATTTGAATCAATGCCATTGTAGAGTAATTGATAATGCCAATAAATTCTGATTTCTCTCCTTCATCAACTTTTCGTTCAGTATTTTCTTGTAATTGTCGTATGCGTTGAGCTTTTATAAATATTTGGTCAGTTAATGAAGGGAGCCTTAAAATTCTCCAAGCACTACCGTAATCGCTCATCTTTTTTGTAAACAAATTTCTACATTCTTCAACTACAGCATCATACTGTTTAGAGGTGTTCTGCATCTTTCTTATTTAAAAGTATTCGACCAAAAATAGTAAATATTACAAGCTTTTCGTTTATTTTTACTTGGAAATTTAGCAAGATGACAATTAATTGTAAAGGAACCTTAGTAGATTTAACCAAGCCTAAGGTTATGGGGATTTTAAATGTAACTCCAGATTCTTTTTTTGATGGTGGAAGGTATAAAAATGAAAATGAAGTCCTTGTTCAAGTTGAGAAAATGTTGAAAGAAGGAGCTGTATTTATTGATGTAGGTGCGTATTCTTCAAGACCTGGAGCAAAACATATTTCAGAAGAAGAAGAGTTACAAAGAATGCTCCCTGTAGTGGAGTTGTTGGTTAAAAACTTTCCTGAAATTATGATTTCGGTAGACTCATTTAGAAGTAGGGTAGCGGAGCAATCGATACATGCTGGAGCTGCACTAATAAATGATATTTCTGGAGGAAAGATGGACGAACAAATGTTTGAAACGGTCGCAAAACTTCAAGTTCCATATATTATGATGCACATGCAAGGAACGCCACAAAACATGCAACAAAACCCACAATATGAAAACGTGGTTACTGAAGTGATTTCCTTTTTTGCAGAGCAGCTTTTTAAATTGCGTGAACTAAAGGTGAATGATGTAATTATTGATGTTGGTTTTGGTTTTGGTAAAACGCTCGATCAAAACTATGAGTTACTTAAAAACTTGTCACTATTCAAAAGTTTAGATGTTCCCATTTTAACTGGTGTTTCAAGAAAATCAATGTTGTATAAGTTGTTAGGTGTTACACCGAAAGAAGCTTTAAATGCTACTACCGTAGCTAATACAGCTGCTTTGTTAAATGGTACGCATATTTTAAGGGTGCATGATGTAAAGGAGGCAGTTGAGGCGGTTAAAATTGTGGGGCAGTTGTAATAAAATTCTTACATTTACTTATTAGGCAATTTATAATGCCTAAAAACTTGTTTTTAAAGTTAAAAAACTTCAAAAAATTAATGAATTTAGATTTTATCGATTTTTCGTTTCTTGATGTATTGGATATTTTTTTAGTAGCAGTGCTGCTTTTCTATATTTATAAGTTGTTAAAGGGAACAGTAGCGATTAATATTGTTATAGGAATAGCTTTCATATTTTTAATTTGGAAGGTTACACAGACTTTAAAAATGGAAATGCTAAGTGGTATTTTGGGGTACTTGCTGTCTGGAGGAGTTATTGCGTTAATTATTGTGTTTCAACAAGAAATTAGAAAGTTTTTATTAATGATAGGAACTACTAATTTTTCAACCAAAAAAAGTTTTTTAAATCAGTTAAAGTTTTTAAAGACTGAAATTCATTCTGAAACAGATATTGAAACTATTTTAATGGCGTGTGCTAACTTATCAAAAACAAAAACTGGAGCATTATTGGTGATAGAAAAAACAAATAATCTCGATTTTTTAATTAATACTGGTGATAAAATGAATGCGTTGGTTAATGAAGCGATTATTGAGAGTATTTTTTATAAAAATAGTCCGTTACATGATGGAGCAACAGTTATTAGAGATAACTATATTGTGGCAACTCGAGTAATTTTACCAGTTTCTAATAGTGCTAAAATACCTTCTAGGTTTGGGTTGCGTCATAGAGCTGCTATTGGTGTTAGTGAGAAAACAGACGCACTTTGTTTATTGGTTTCAGAAGAAACGGGAGAAATTTCATATATAAAAGATGGAGAGTTTGTGTTGTACAAATCACTCGAAGAACTTCATAGGAAATTAGAAAAAGATGTAATGGCATAAAAAAAGCTCGCAATTTGCGAGCTTTTTTGTTTTCTGTTCAAAAAAGATTATTGAGCAGGAGCCATTTTAGATTGAATAGCAGTCATCACGCTATTGAATTTTTTAGTAGCTTCTTCGTCTAAGTTAGCAACGATTTCTTTAGCTTGTTCAGCTAACTCAACACCTTTTTTAGCTAATTCAGAGTTTTTAACTACATCTCCTTTAGCTTCGATATAATCTTTAGCATATTGAGAATAAGACTGTAAGTATTCTCCTACTTTAGGGTCTTCAAATTCTGGAATTTCGATACCTTCGATTGCAGATTGTACAGCTTCAACAGCTTCTTCAGTAGCCTCTTTAGCTTCTTCAGTAGCCTCAGCAGCAGCTTCTTTAGCTTCTTCAGTAGCTTTTTCTACAGTTTCAACAGCATCTTTGGCAGCGTCTTTAGCTTCTTCTTTAGTGTTTTTACATGATGTTGCTAATAAAGCACCAACAACAAATACTGATAAAATTACTTTTTTCATCGTTAATTGATTTTTAGTTTTTAAGATTGAATAACAAATGTACTATTTTGATTGATGTAAACAAATTTATTTACATCACCGTTTCACTATTAAACTGTTTTTCGTACAAATTCTTATAATAGCCCTCATGTTTTTTTAATAATTCTGTATGATTTCCTTGTTCAACTATACGTCCTTTGTCCATAACTATAATTATATCAGCCTTTTTAATAGTTGCTAAACGATGAGCAATTACAATAGAAGTCCTATTTTTTGTGATTTCATCAGTGGCGTATTGAATCATTTGTTCAGAATGTGCGTCAACTGATGAGGTAGCTTCATCTAAAATTAAAATACTAGGTTTACTAACATAGGCGCGTAAGAAGGCAATTAATTGACGTTGGCCTGAAGACAACATACCTCCGCGTTCTTTTACATTATAATGATAATTGTTAGGAAGGCTCATTATAAAATTATGTATTCCAATTTGTTTAGCAGCAATTTTAACTTCTTCAAGAGAAATATCTTGGTTGTTAAGAGTGATGTTATTTAAAATACTATCTGAAAATAGAAATACATCCTGTAGCACTACGGCTATTTTTTGGCGTAAAGAGGTTATTTGGTAGTCTTGAACAGGGATGTTGTCGATAGAAATCTCACCACTATCTATTTCATAAAAACGACTGATCAAATTAATAATGGTTGATTTACCCGCTCCAGTGGCTCCAACAATGGCAACGGTTTGTCCTTTTGCAACCTCTAAGTTAATTCCTTTTAAAATCTCTTCCCCTTTTATATAGCTAAATCGTACATCTTTAAAATTAATTGTTCCTTGTATATTGGCTGCATGAATTGTACCGCTTTTGTCTATAGAGCTTTCAGTATCTATTATGTTGAATACACGTTCACCGGCAACAATTCCCATTTGTAGTTGATTAAATTTGTCAGCTATTTGTCGCAACGGTCTGAAAAGCATTTGAGCCATTTTTATAAAACCAATAATAGCACCAACACTAACAGCCTTGTCTTCTACAACTTGTAACCCTCCGTACCATACAATTAAACCAATTGCTATAGAAGAGAGTATTTCGGCAATTGGGAAGAAGATAGAGTAATACCAAACGGTTTTAACATGTGCTTTTTTATGTTTATTATTAATTTCAATGAAGTTTTTGTACTCAATTCGTTCTCTATTAAAGAGCTGAACGATTTTCATTCCTGTCACTCTTTCTTGTACAAAACTATTTAGGTTTGCTACTTGATTACGTACATCTTGAAAGGTAGACTTTATAGCTATTTGAAATAGTTTAGTAGCGTAAATTAATACAGGCAAGGTTGCAAGTGCAATTAATGCTAATTTCCAGTTTGTGAAGAACATTACAATGATTACTACAATCATTTTTAAAACGTCACTTACAATCATAAAAACTCCTTGCGTGAAAAAATTGGCGATAGTTTCTATATCTGAAACAACACGAGTTACCAATTTTCCTACTGAAGAATTATCAAAATACCCCATTTTAAATTGAAGTATTTTTCTAAAAGTTTTAGCTCTTATGTCTCTAATAATATGTTGTCCTACCCAGTTTGCGTAATAAATAAAACTAAACTGGAAAAAAACTTGGATAAGTAGTACTACTATCATGGCAATTGTGAAATACAATAGCCTAGAAAAATCTTTGTTTGCAATAAAATCGTCTATAGCTGTCATTAAAATGACAGGTGTTAGCACAGCAAATCCTGCTAATAAAATGGTAGATAATGCTGCAACGATAAACCGTACACGGTATTTTTTTGCAAAACTCATTAGTCTTGCAAAAATTTTAATGTCGAATGCTTTTCCTGTTGTTTTACTCACTATATATAGTCGTATATTACTTTTGTTAAAAATAAACCTTTTGCAGGAACTGAGACACCTGCTTTACTTCGATTTTTACTTTCTATGATTTTTTTAAAATCCTCTACAGTTATTTTTTCTAAGCCAACATCGATTAAAGTTCCTACAATAGCACGAACCATGTTTCTTAGAAAACGATTGGCACTGATATGAAACGTTAATTCACTCCCGTTTTTAATCCATTCAGCATTAGTTACTGTACAGTTAAATGTAAGTACATCAGTTTTTACTTTTGAAAAACATTCAAAATCTTCGTAATCGTACAAAATTGCTGCGGCTTTATTCATCAATTCTATATTTAATTGCTGACGGTGCAATTGCCAAGAGGTATCTAATAAAAAAGGATTTCTACCTAGCCAAATTTTGTATTCGTAACTTCTACTAAATGCATCGAAACGGGCATGAGCATCGTTAGGCACCAAGTGTGTTTTGAATATGACAATATCGTCAGGTAAAATAGCATTTAACTTGTAGGTAAAATTGTCATTTAAAGGAACTGCTACATCAAAATGAGCAAACATTTGCGCTGCATGCACACCCGCGTCTGTTCTTCCTGCTCCTACAATGTTTATTTCTTCCCTTAAAATAGTGCTAATTGCCTTATTTATTTTTTCTTGAACTGAAATTGCATGTGGCTGTATTTGCCATCCATGATAATTTTTTCCGTTGTATGCTAATTCAATAAAATACCTCAAGAAGTGTAAAATTTTAAAGAGCTAAATTATAAAATTCTAATTTGAAAAGAGCTAGCGAGTGAAGTAAAATAATGTTTTTGTATATTATTAACATATGTTAACAGATTAACTGAGTATTTGTATTATTTTCGCAACCTCAATTTAGAATAAGATAGTGAATTCCCCTTTCATTAATATCCCCTAAGTATAAAGAAATCCATGATGTAGTATCGTGGATTTTTTATTTTATAATTTACTAGTTTTGCTTTAATGAAGAAAATCTTACTCCTTTCTGATACGCATAGTTTTATTGATGAACAAATTTTAAAGTTTGTAAAGCAAGCTGATGAGGTTTGGCATGCAGGTGATATAGGTAATTTAAATGTAACTGATACAATAAAGAAACTGAAGCCACTTAGAGCTGTGTATGGAAACATTGATGATAAAGATGCTAGAGCAGAATTTCCGCTAGATAATAAATTTACAGTTGAAGGTGTTTCTGTGTGGATAACTCACATAGGGGGCTATCCGAATAAATATAACCAAAGAGTTAGAGAAGAGCTGAGAATGAATACACCACAATTATTTATTTGTGGGCATTCGCATATTTTAAAAGTTCAATACGATAAAAAATTAAACTTATTACATTTGAATCCAGGAGCAGCAGGAAATCATGGGTTTCATAAAGTCAGAACCATGCTGCGTTTTGAAATAGATAAAGGCAATGTAAAAAATATGGAAGTTATCGAACTAGCTAACAGAGGTTAGTTTGCTAAGGTTTTTTTCTTTCTTTAGTATAGGAACCATGATATGTATAGAGGTGCCTACATTTACTTCAGACTTTATAGTTAGCTTACCGTCCATCATGTGAATTCTAGCTTCAACTTGGTTAAGGCCAATACCGTCAGAAAAAGAAGAAGACGAGGTAGAAAATCCTACCCCATCATCCTTAACGAGAACGGTTAGTTGATTTCTCTCTTCTTTTAAATCTATTTGTGCATGTTTGGCTTTACTATGTTTCAAGATATTGTTGATTAATTCTTGAATCACATTAAATATTTTGATTTCAAACTCTTGATTGTATCTGTTGATGTTTTTTGCTGAAACTTCAAGTTTTAACTGGCTGTTAGAATACTTTTTAACGACATCTTTAATAGCATACTCAAGTCCAAATTTCAATAAAATTGAAGAAACAAGGTTATGAGATAAGTCTCTTACTTTTTGTGAGGCTTCAGAAATAATAGCTTGTGTTTTTTCTATTTCTTGAGGCATATCACCGTTAAATTGTTTTTTTGTAGCTGTTAAATGCATGTTAGCAGATGAAAGTAAAGCACTAACATTATCGTGTAATATTTCTGCGATGAGTTTTCGTTCAGTTTCTTTTCCGTCAATTGTAGCGTTAAGGATTTTAACTTGTGCTTCTGATCGTACTTTCTCAAGGTTTTGTTGCTGTATAAGTTTACTTTCAGAAAGTTTAAGACTTAGATTTTTCTGACGAAGTTTATAGTTATATATGATTACTCCTGAAACAATTAGTACTAAAAAACTTAAAGCACCAAAGAGCATAGAAGTTTTAGCTTCTTGGGCTTCTTCTAGTTTTCGTTGTTCTTCGACTAAGGCTGTTTTTTCTTTTTCTAAATTTACTTCTTGTTGAGCATAAATTTCTTCTATCATTCTTCTTATTTCCTTGTCTCTTAAATCATCTTTAATATTGTATGATTTCTCTTGATAGTCGTAAGCTGTATAGTCTTTTAAAAGGTAAAGGGTCCAAGCTAAATTAAAGTACAGGCTAGACTTAGTTTTAGTAGATGAAATATCGTCTACACCATTAATTAGTTTTAAAGCTTTAAAGTAGGTGTCTTTAGATTTTTCTAGTTCCTTTTTTTCTAGATAGATGTTGGCAAGATTGCCTAGAGCTCCAGCCTTACCAACTTTATTATTCATACTCTCGTATAACTTTATAGATTCATTAATGTAGAATTCAGCTTTATCATATAAAGAGTCTCTTAGGTATATGGTTGAAAGATTATTGTTTATTTTAGCCTTAATTATTTTGGCTTTTTGTGTTTTAAAAGCACCATTGATAGCTTTTTCATAATAAAGCATTGCGCTATCTTTGTATATTTCTGAGTTTATTGAGTCACTTTCTTTTAAAACATGATATGCGCTTCCTATTTTCTGAAGGTTTGTTATTTCAAGATCATGATTACTAGAGTTTGAAAAGTTCAAATTTTTTTTTCTTTCAGAAATGTACAGTTGTTTATGTTTTTTTACAAGATCATTGCTAGTAGTGTAGAATTCTATGGCTTTTAAGTATGAATGGTTTTCAAAATAAATATTACCTATTAAGTTATTAATCTTAGAAGAAAGGAGGTGTGTTTTTTGAGATTTGCTTTTTTTCAATAATAATAAAGCCTTGTCTAAAGCTTCAGTATAATTTTGATTTAGATATAAACTGTCTATTTTATTAAAAGCAATAGAATCGTTAAGTTTTCCCTCCTTAAAATCTATACCTTTTTCTTGCCCCAGTAGAGTATAAGAGGTAAAAAAGGATAAAAAGAATATATATATTTTTAGCTTTAAATTCACGATTGAATTATTACTTCAGGTTTTGTTACAGTAGCAACTACTTCTTCTAATAATTTTCCAGAATACTTGTGATTAACGAAATTTAATCTTATTATATTGTCTGAACCTGTTTCTAGTTCCCTTGAAAATGTATATTCTGTAGCTTCACCGCTAGATAAGTGAACCTCATAGATTTCAAGTTCTTTATTGTAAACAAAATCTGTAGCAACATTACTGTTGACTGTAAAGTTTAATAAATAGGTTCCATTTTCATTAGCTGTAATGCTATACGAGTTTAAAAACTCTGTAATTCCTTTAGCAAAAGTAATGTTTTCATCTTTTACAGATATTTTTGTCTGCTTACCTTTATTAGTTTCCAAGAAACCAATTTTTAAATGATTGTTTTCAATAGAAAAATCACTAGAGTGTTTAGAGGCCGTTTTTTGTGGAGTTTCAGCTAAAATTATTTCTTTAGAGTTGTCTACATTAGTAACTGTTGTGACATCTGTGTTATCTGTTGTATTAAAATCAATAGAATAAGCACCAGTGGCATCTCTTTTTAGTGTATATGATTGTAATAAGTTTTCAGGATTATTCTCTATAGCTTCCGCTTCGTTAGAAGAACAAGAAGCGAAAATAACACTAAGACTTAAAGCTAGGAAATAAGGAGTAAATTTTTTCATGACTTAATTGGTGTTTATTGAGATTTAGATTTTTTTTAAAAAAAATAGCGATGTACTTAGGATAGATGTTAAGAGACGGGGGACGATATCTCTTAGGGGATAAAAGAAAACAAAATGAAGGGGTTTTCTATACTATGTTAAATAACGCGTACATCGCTATTGGGTTTTTATTGTTTGTAGTAGTCGATTAGCGATGCACATAGTGTATAGACTCGGGGGGCTTCTTCTTAATCTGGGGGACTAAAGAAAATTTGAAGGGTTGATTATGTCTTTACACTATTTTGTTTCTCACTGCATACATCGCTAAACCTACTACATTTTTTACTTTTAATTTTTTATATAAATTACTTCTATATGTTTCTACTGTTTTTATACTGACATTGAGTTTTTCTGCAATTTCATTAGAGCTTTTCTCTTTAGCAATAAGCTTTAATACAGCAATTTCCCTCTCAGTTAAATCTCCGTGCAAAAATTCTGGTTCATCTTCGTCTTTTGCATCTGACGCGTATAAGTCTAATAATTTTACTTTAATATCTTCACTAATGTATTGTATACCGTTGTGAACAACTTTTATAGCATCAATTATTTGCTCATTAGCTCGACTTTTATCAACAAAACCATTAGCGCCTAGTGCTATCATTTCTTGAACTAGTTTGGGGTCGCTTAAACTTGATAGTATTATCGTTTTAATATTTGTGTTACGTTTCTTAAACGTTTTTAAAACTTCAATACCATCCATTTCAGGCATATTTATATCTAAAACTAATACATCTGCTGTATTTTTGGAAGACCAGTTTATTACTTGTCTGCCAGTTAAAGAAAAACCTTCAACTTCAATGTCGTCTTCAGTATTTAATAAAGCAATGACTCCGTCTATTAAAATTTTATGGTCATCTGCTATGTGAACTTTTATCTTGTTGTAATTCATGGTTGTTATTACAGTTACAAATTTATGAGGTTAAAAGAGTGTACACAATACACAGTATCCCTAATTGTTTCATCAACGACTCAGGGAAAACCCTGAGATTTTTTTAACATTTATTTAACATTTAAGGTTGTAAGCCTTGAATAGCCTAGGAAACAAAAATAAAAAACCGAGATTTAAATCTCGGTTTTTTTCGCACTAAATATACTAAGATGTTAGGCTTATCGTAATCTATCTACAGATTTTACAAGATCTTCATCCTTTTTAATGGCTCTATTTGCTAAAACTAACAGCAAAATAACAATGATAGGAAAGAACATCCCAATACCTTTCTCAGAAACCGAAGCTTCTCCAGATAATGTTTGTGATAAATAAATCAATAGTCCTAATAAAAAAAGGTTTATCAAAATGTTTAAGCGGTTTAGTACAAATTGCAACTGGCGGTTTTTAAATAAAAATATTGTTACAAGAGCTACTAAAGCGGAAATAAAAAATAAGACAGGTATGCTTTTTTCTAAAATAGAGTTTCCAGAAAATAAATCTACAACATAAATAACGTCGGTTTGAGAATTACTCCAAAGACTAACTAAAAAAGTCAATCCTCCAGAGATAATTCCTGCTACTAATAAGTATATAGATTGTATTCTTTGTACCATAATTTTTTATCGGGTAGCAAATGTAATACTTCTTTTTTTAAAAAGAAATATTAGAAGTTAAAATATTTGTATATATTTGCCTTGTATGTAACCGCACAAAATTATTATATAGCCCCTATATAATTAGCACTCAAAACAAAACTTAATACAAAACAATTCTTTATACATAAGGAATTTTAGTAACTTAATTATTTAACGAATGTTCGATATTTCGGAATTAAAAACTAAAAAATTAGCTGATTTACAAGTTATTGCCAAATCAATAGGATTAACCAAGATTAGTCAACTAAAAAAGTTAGACTTGGTATACAAAATTTTAGATGCGCAAGCTGAAGCAAGTGCTAATGAGGCTAAACCTAAACCTGCACCTAAGACAGAGAAGCCAAAAAGGAAAAGAATAACTAAAACTGAAGCTAAAGCGACTACTGCTGAAAAGACAGATAATACTGTTGTTAAAGAAACTGAAGCCAAAAAAGCCCCAGAAAAAAAAGAAGTTGTTAATAAGCCAAAAAGATCAGAAGAGAAGAAGCAAGCTCAAGCTTCTGATGATAATAAAAAGCAACAACCTCAACAACCTCAACAACAAAAACAACAGCATAATAAAAATCACAACAGAGGGAGTAAGCATAATAAAAATCAGAACACAAATAAACAACATCATAAAAGTGGGAACAAGTATCGTGATCCAGACTTTGAGTTTGATGGAATTATTGAAAGCGAAGGTGTATTAGAAATGATGCCTGATGGCTATGGTTTCTTGCGTTCTTCTGATTATAACTATTTATCATCACCAGATGATATTTATGTATCACAATCTCAAATAAAATTATTTGGATTAAAAACGGGTGATACAGTTAGAGGTAATGTACGTCCTCCAAAAGAAGGTGAGAAGTACTTCCCGTTAATTAGAGTTTCAAAAATTAATGGATTAAATCCAAATATAGTACGTGACCGTGTTTCTTTCGAGCACTTAACTCCATTATTTGCTGATGAAAAATTTAATTTAGCAGAAAAAGGAAGTTCATTATCTACCAGAATTATCGATTTGTTTTCTCCGATAGGGAAAGGGCAACGTGGTATGATAGTAGCACAACCTAAAACAGGTAAAACAGTATTGCTAAAAGATGTAGCAAAAGCAATTGCCGCAAATCATCCTGAAGTATATCAAATTGTTTTATTAATTGATGAACGTCCAGAAGAGGTTACCGATATGCAACGTAGTGTACGTGGTGAAGTAGTTGCTTCTACTTTTGATGAACCAGCTGACAAACATGTACGTGTTGCCAATATCGTGTTAGAAAAAGCAAAGCGTTTAGTAGAATGTGGGCATGATGTCGTTATTTTGTTAGACTCTATTACGCGTTTAGCAAGGGCTTACAATACGGTAGCACCTGCATCTGGTAAGATTTTATCAGGGGGTATTGATGCCAATGCATTGCATAAACCAAAACGTTTCTTTGGAGCAGCTCGTAACATTGAAAATGGTGGTTCGTTAACTATTATCGCTACTGCACTTACCGAAACTGGTTCGAAAATGGATGAGGTTATCTTTGAGGAATTCAAAGGAACAGGTAACATGGAGTTACAATTAGAGCGTAATATTGCCAATCGTAGAATTTATCCTGCTATTGATTTAATTAAGTCAAGTACACGTCGTGATGATTTATTATTAGATGAAAAGACAGTACAACGTATGTGGGTATTGCGTAAGTATTTAGCTGATATGAACCCTATAGAAGCGATGGAGTTTATTCAAGACAGAATTAAAAGATCATTAAATAACGAGGAGTTCTTGATTTCAATGAACGGATAGTCGTTAGTTATATTAAATAAAAAAATCCTGCTCTTTGCAGGATTTTTTTATTTTGGGTATATCACAAAGTCCAGTGGAACATCAAATTCATGAGTGTTTTCTATTTTTTTAATAGGAGTAAAGAAGTTGAGTCCGATAGTTTGAGTGCCTTCTCTACATTCTGATAAAAACCGATCATAAAAGCCTTTTCCGTAACCAACTCTATAGTTTTGTTCGTCAGAAATTAACATAGGAACAAAAACCAAATCGATGTCTTTTACATTTGCTTCTTCTGCATTTATAGGTTCTGGAACTCCAAATTTGTTGAGTTCCAGTTTGGTGTCTTTTTCAAAATAGAAATGTGAAAGAGTATCGTCTTCGAAATTACAACGACTAACAATAATTCTTTTTCCTTTATTTCTAAAAAAATTGATGATAGGCTGGGTGTCTATTTCATTAAACTTTCGCATGGATAAAAACAAATGCACAGTATGAATATCACCAGTTTTTAGCTCGAATACTTGTTGATAAATGCTCTCTTGTAATTTTTCTTTTTCTGTTTGAGTAAGAGAGTTTCTCTTTTGCTTGTATAGTTTTCTAAGGTCAGATTTAAGCATTGGGTTACAACGATTTTAATTCTTCTTGAAGTTTTTTTGTTAATCCATTCACTATAAGTTCGTATGAATGGTCAATTAATTCAAAAGCAAAAGCATCAGAAACATCATTGTTCAAAGTAATTGTGTTCCAGTGTTTTTTACTCATGTGAAATCCCGGATTGATGCTTTCGTACTCCGATCGTAACTCTAAAGCACGTTCAGGTTCACATTTTAAATTAACTTTAGGTTCATGTTGCTCCCAGCTATCTAAACCCGATAATGCAAACATTTTATTCATTACTTTAAAAACTAAAACATTATCATCAAAAGGAAAATGTTCAGTAACTCCTTTTTTGGTAATGCAATAGTTGCGAAATTCTTCAATATTCATTTTTTTTATTTTTATAAGATGTAACAACTAGAAAAATAATGGACATAAAACTAAGTAATAAGAAAAAGTATTTAACAGTATTTATGAGTATAAAAAATTCAAAACCTCTATGTATGTAATATTTGTCAGCTTTTTCTTGAAGTGATATTAAACCATCATGGTTGTCTACATAATAATATAAGAAGAAAGAAAATGTAGAAATAAGTAATAAACTACATGTTTTATTAAGCTTCTTCATTATTGTTGATTATTCAATTAGATTTTGGGTTGATTCAGGAATTTTCAAAGCTGAATAATCCAACTTCCAGCCAATAGTTTCCACTAAATTTTGCATTAAAGTAACAGCTTCTAAAGCTTCTTTATTGGCTGTTTGCATTAAGTTACTTTCAGGTATTTTTTGAAGAATATGTTCTTTAGCTTCTTTGTTTACTTCAGTTAAATCTTCAGAACTAAATTTGTTCAGTAATCCGTTTTGAATATCGTAGAAACGTAAATTAGGTTCTATTGAAAACACTTCTGGTTGTGGGAATTCAGATAAAATCAATACCTTTTTCTTCGTGTCGGTATGCATTTTTATTTTTCTAAAATCAAAACCGATATGCACTTTAGCATTAATTAGAATAATGGCTTTTTTCTTACTGGTAACAAGTCCTAAAAATTTTTCTTTGGTGTTTTCATGATGATATATCTCGGCAAACTCTCCTTCAACAGTAATTAATTTAGATACTTTTTTAATTTTATCTAACAAAACTACCGATTGTTTTTCGGTCAAATTTTTTCTTTTTACTGAGGTGAATTTTTTAAAAATGTAATAGGATGTAATGGCACCTCCTGCCAAACCTATAAAAAGTAATTCCATAATTACGAATTTACATAAAATAGCTAAAGCATAAAAGAGAATATATAATGTAGTAGTTTTTATAAATGAAGTAAGTGAAGGAGAGTTATTTTGTATTTTTATTCTCAGAAAGTAAATGAGTTTAAAAACTACTTAATGAGGTCAGCAAGCACAACAGAAAAAGAATTAAAAGAACGTATAAAAGAGTTAACTTGTTTATATGAAGTAACATCTTTAATAATAAATGCAAATCTTGATCAAGTTGATGTAACTTTAAAAGCAATTGCCAAAAGTTTAAAAAGAGCATTGCAGTTTCCAAAAAATACTAGAGTGTTTATCGATATAGAGGAATATTCTGAAGAGGAAACAAATACGGCAGAAGAATTATGCATAATTTCAAGTACTATTCCAGTATTTAATATTCCGAAAGGAAAAATATCAGCTTTTATAAAAGATAAAGAACTCAAAGAAAATTTATATCTCAAAGAAGAAAAAGTACTGTTTGACACTGTGGCAATAAAAATAGGAGGGCTTTTAGAGCGTATTGAAATAAAGAACAATGAGTTGTCGATGAAGCGTAAGATGGAACACGCCGACCGCTTATCAATCTTAGGAGAACTAACGGCAGGAATTGCCCATGAGTTAAATACTCCTCTAGCTAACATATTAGGTTATTCAGAACTATTGAAAGCAGATATGTCTAGTAATGCAAAGGGGTTGGCAGATGTAGATAAAATTATTCAAAGTGCTATTTTTTCAAGAGAAGTAGTAAAAAAACTCATGTATTTTGCTTGTGAAATGCCGCAAGAAATGAAAAAAGTAAACATAATTCCAAGTATAAAGGATGCTATAAACTTACTGGATGCTACTTTTAGAAGACAGTCTGTAAAATACTTAGTTAAAGTAGAAGAATCTGAATTGTGGTTACGAGCAGATACGGTTCAGCTCACTCAAATTATTTTTAATCTTATTATTAATGCTATTTACTTTTCACCTAAAGATGGATTGGTTACTATTGAAACATTTCAAACGGGTAAAGAAGTGGTGTTAAGAATTTCTGATGAAGGGATAGGGTTAAGTGATGAAGCTCTTGAAAAAGTATTTCAACCCTTTTTTACAACGAAACCAACAGGAGAAGGAACAGGCTTAGGACTGAGTGTTGTACACGGTATTGTGTCAAGTCATAAAGGAACAATAACAGCTAAAAATGGCATTGAAAAAGGTGCTATCTTTGAGGTAAGGTTACCAAAATAAAAGAAATGCCATTAAAAAAAGAAAATATATTAATAGTAGATGATGACGTTCATATCTTAGAATTGTTGCATCGACATTTACAATCTTGGAATTATCATACCTACAAGGCGATATCAGTTAAAGAAGCGGTTGCAATTTTAAGAGATACTTCAATTGATTTGTTAATAACCGATTTAAAAATGCCAGAAGTGGATGGTTTTGAACTTGTGAAGTTTGTTTCAGAACACTATCCAAAGCTACCTAAACTTATAGTAACTGGCTATCCATCAGTTCAAGATTCACTGGAAGCCATTAAGTCAGGAGTAGTAGCATATTTAACGAAGCCATTTACAAAAGAAGAGTTGAAAACGGCACTGGATGATGCTTTAAAAAAAGCAGCAATAAGCCAGAAAAAAACGACTCAAGAGAAAGAGAAAAAAAACTTTTATGGAGATATGATAGGCGCTTCAGAAAAGATTAATGAAATTTTTCAAATAATAGATCGAGTAAAAAATAATAAAGCTACAGTTTCTATTAAAGGAGAAAGTGGAACAGGTAAAGAGTTAGTAGCACGTGCAATACATTATGAAGGGAAATTTGCTAAAGGTCCATACATAGCGGTAAACTGTGGAGCAATTCCTGAGAATTTATTAGAATCTGAGTTGTTTGGTTATATAAAAGGCGCTTTTACAGGAGCAGATAGTAATAGGAATGGTTTTTTTCAAGCGGCTAATGGAGGAACTATTTTTTTAGATGAAATAGGCAATGCTTCATTAAATGTACAATCAAAGTTATTAAGAGCTTTACAAGAAAAAGAAGTAGTGAAGGTTGGAGCTCAAAAAGCAGAAAAAATAGATGTTAGAATTATTGCTGCCACCAACAATAATTTAAAAGAGATGATTCAAAAAGGAACCTTTCGAGAAGACCTGTTTTATAGGTTGACAGTTGTTGAAATTGAGGTGCCTCCTTTGAGAGAAAGAAAAGAAGATATTTCTATGTTAGTAGAGAAGTTTCTGTTTAAATATGGAGTGGAATATAAAGACAGGTTTGTAAAAATAAGTCCTAAAGCTTTAGCAATACTACAAAGATATAATTGGCCTGGAAACATTAGAGAATTAGAAAATATAATACAGCGTGCGGTGATTATGTCTGATCGTATAGTAGAAGTAGAGCATTTACCTGATGCACTCAAATATAATGTTGATTTTTCTGAGGAAAGATTAATCTCCTTAAAAGAAATGGAAAAGCGTCATATTCAATATGTGTTAAATGCAACTAATAACAATAAGACGAAAGCAGCAAAAATTCTTCAAATAGACCGCAAAACCTTGCGAGAAAAGCTAAAAGAATAATCACATTTTTTCTGAGTGTTTTTTCTCCACCTGGGGAGAAATTACCCGTTTTAATTTTTAATAAAAATTTATAAAAACTTCCATAGTCCTTTGTTTACAAAGGCTTGGGAGTTTTTCTGCTTTCTGGCATCTTTAACGGCATATCATTTGCCTTTAAAAGAAAGAATAAAATAGATATAATTTATGAATGCTAACCCTTTTAATATTTGCCCATCATGCACAGAGGTAAATATATGTGTGTTGACTGAATCTAAAGAAAAGGTATGGTCGTGTAGTGAGTATAATGAGGCAGATGTAAAAAAAGAAGAAGTACAGGTAGTCGCTATGGAAAAAGAAATGCAAGTTGTGTGAAAATAGAGAAAATACAACAGAAGAGAAATTTAAGAAAGCAAAATAAATTCAAACATAAGTGAGATGACTTTAACCAAAGAATTAAAAAAACCAGTGAAGCGAAAAAATGCTAGAGGAATGGTTGATAATGTATTAGAACAATTTAATAGTGCGTCTGATCAAATTGGTTTACACCCTAATATCCGTAAAATATTAAGTATTACGAATAACGAAATTATTGTTAATTTTCCTGTAAAGATGGATAATGGAGAGGTTGAAATTTTCCAAGGGTATCGTGTACAACACAACAATGCATTAGGGCCATATAAAGGAGGTTTACGTTACCATCCAACAGTAGATATAGATGCTGCAAGAGCTTTGGCTATGTGGATGACATGGAAAACATCTTTGGCAGGTTTACCATACGGTGGAGGTAAAGGAGGAATTCAAATAGATCCTGCAAAATATTCAAAAGGTGAATTAGAGCGTATTACTAGACGTTTTACGTTTGCATTAGGAGATAACATCGGACCAGAGCATGATATTCCTGCTCCAGATGTTAATACAAATGCTCAAACAATGGCGTGGATGGCTGATACCTATATGAGTACAAAAGCACCAGCAGAGCGTTCTATGAATCAACACGTAGTAACTGGTAAGCCTATAGGAAGTGGAGGGTTAGAAGGACGTGATAGAGCTACAGGTTACGGAGTTTTCTTAACCATTAAGTTTTGGATTGAAGAAAAAAACGAGACTTTACAAAATAAAACCTTTATAGTTCAAGGGTTTGGAAACGTAGGATACTGGGCAGCTTATTTCTTAGAGCAAGAAGGGGCTAAAATGATAGGAGTTCAAGATGCTTACGGAAGTATTTATAATATAAAAGGAATCAAAGTAAAAGACCTTTTTAATTATACAAAAGCTAATAATGGAAGTTTAGTTGGGTATCCAGAATCAATGGAAATAGAAAAAGAAGATTTCTTTGCTACTGAATGTGATATTTGTATACCAGCAGCTTTGGGTAACCAAATAACTGAAGAGAATGCACATTTAATTAAAGCTAATTTAATAGCTGAAGGAGCAAATGGTCCTATAAACGTCGAAGGGGAAAAAATACTCTTAGAAAAAGGAATAACAATCATTCCAGACATATTGTGTAATTCAGGAGGGGTAATTACAAGTTATTTTGAATGGCTTCAAAACCGTAATGGTGAGTTATGGAATATGGATGAGGTTATTGTGCGCTTAGATAAGAAACTAAAAGACTCCTATACCAGGGTTTCAGACTATGCAAAGTTGGAAGGCGTAGACATGCGAAAAGCAGCTTATTGTATAGCGATACAGCGTATTGAAAAGGCTTATGTTCAACGAGGTATTTTTCCATAAAAAAGAAGTAAAATGAAACACGGAAGTTTAGTTTTAGAGAAAAAAGAGTATGTGTACATTAAGAGTTTGCTAAATGTTTCAGAGCATACTGAAGAAGGTAAAGTACAAACATCACTAGATAAGTTTGCTGAAGAATTAAAATCGGCTAAAATTTTAGATGAAGAACAAATGCTTGATGATGTTATACGCTTAAATACTGTTGTAACTATAGCTTCTGGAGATGTTTGGGAAAAAACTATTCAGCTTGTAAAACCAACTGAAAAGGATTTGAAACAGAACAAGGTTTCTATTTTAACACCAATAGGTATAGCTTTATTTGGTTATGCTTTAAACGATGTAGTTCACTGGGATTTACCAGGAGGAAGGAAAGAAGTTAAAATTTTAAAAGTTACTCAAAAAGAAGGGGAAGAGAGTTTTAGTACCTTAATTTAAAGACAAAAAAATGACACATAATAATCACGGTAGCGATATAGATGTCGTACATAAATATAATCATGTAGAACTAAAAGGATGGGTAGATCAATTATGGTATATCAATAAGGAGATTGAAAATCTTTTAAATTTATATGAGTACTCCATAGTTAATAAAACTATTTCTAAAGAAACATTGAAACTTTTTTCCGAAAGAAAAAAAGTAAACAATGAGCTTTATAAAACGGTCTTATCATATTCAAATACGTATGCTAACGTAGCAGAGTGTGACGATATACAATGCGATATGGCCTATTTAGGAGAGTACGATAGGTTACGTGAGAGTTATCACAAAAATTTGGAAGCTTATCAAAAACTGAAAGATAGGTTTTTTGAGGAAGCTTTATTAAAAGAATAACATTCTTGTAAAGCAAGTATGTTAGATTTGTAGAGTTAGTTGTAAAACCTTGGAATCATGTAGTTCCAAGGTTTTTTTGAATCGTAAACTAAAGAGACTTCTTTTTAGTTCTAAAATCAATTTTGTGAGATAGTTTTACCATGAAAGTATGGTTGTTTTCAATACGGTTTTCTTTTATAATTATGTATTGATTCATATAGCCTGTACTTAAGGTCAAAGCATTATTTAAAGGAATGTCAAAAGCTCCATAAGCCCTGTTTTGACTAAAGTTTTTATTATTTGTATATTTATCGATATCTAAAAACACTTGATTAAAAAATGAGATACTTAGTTTTGTCTCACCTTCTTTAGATCGTATGATTGGTATTTTTGCACCAAATACTAACCGTAAACGGTGTCTTGTTTTGTCTTTCATGATACGCTGTTCTAACAGCATTCCATAATTAACGGAAACTTTTTTAATTTTATTTTTTATAGTAAAGTACTCATAAATACGATGCTCTATTCTTTTTTTAGGGACAGGATGTGCTCCATACGGAAATAGAACTACCCATTCATACCCGGCACCAAAACTTATATTCTTTAAGTGGTCGTAACTTGTACCAAGCCTTAATTTTGACTGTTGCCAATCCTTGACAAAATTATGTCTGCTCCAAGAGTATAAGGTTTCAATATTGAACTTTTCAGTTAATTGATACTTGCCAGAATAATACCACCATGAATTCAACTGGTCAGCTTTTTGGGCATTACTCTTAAAAACTATAAATAGAAATACGACAGCCAGCAATTTCTTTATCATTGCTTAGCGTTTTTTGCCTATAAAACGAAGCACACTTCCTTTACCATTATGGCAATTTCCCTCATTCAAAAAGACTTCCTCTTCTTCTAAAACTTGAATTTCAAAACCAGTAAAATCTTGTTGTATTTGTTCTATAGAAAAAAGCATGTCTATATCTTTTGGACCACCTATTTTGGGATTATTCTTTTGATAATTCAGATGATTCTTACTAAATGCTTCAAAAATTACATAGCCATTAGGTTTAAGAAGTGTAATTAACTTTTGATGAATTGCAGAAATTTTCCAGGCTGTAAAATGTGCATAGATTAAACCAATCACATCAAAAGATTCTTTTGGAAATTCAAGATCTTGTATGTCGCCTACAATATACTTTAAGTTAACATCAAACTCTTTGGCTAATTTTAAGGCTTTATTTTTTCCTTCAGTACTTAAATCGGTAGCAGTAACATTCCAGCCTAATTTGGAAGCATATACACCATTTCTACCTTCACCATCAGCAGGTAATAAGAGAGTTCCTGTTTTTAATTTTTGAAGCTCTTCTTTAAAAAATAAGTTGGGTTCTTTGCCATAAGCAAAGTTGAGGTTTTGATACCTTTCATTCCAAAAATCTATATACTTTAAATCGCTTTTTTTCATCGTATTTTTTATTTTATTTATACGATGTAAAAGTAAATAGGGGCTAAGTCACTACGATAGGATTATTGTAAAGTAGTATGGTACTTATGTTTGTTTTTTTCTGAAAGCTTCTGGAGAGTAGCCAGTATGTTTTTTAAAAAAACGTATAAAATAAGAAACATCTTCGTAGCCTAAATAATATGCTATTTGATTTATTTGGTTGGAAGATGCTAAAAGGTACCTTTTAGACTCTAGTATGATTTGTTCGTTAATAAGTTCGGATGCTGTTTTACCTAAAGTCTGTTTTGTTATGGCGTTTAACTGATAGTTAGATAGATTTAACATACTAGCATATTTTGAAACTTGTTTTATACTAGTAATGTTTGTTTCTAATAAATGTAGAAATTTCTCAAGAGATTCTTGAATATATAGATCCTTAGTGTTAGAATCTTTATTGTTGGTGCTTTTTAACCTTAGTAATTCTATAAAAAGAATATGAAGATTAGATTTTATAACTTCTTTATATGCTTCAGCTTTTTCTTTGTATTCTGAAAAAATAGAGGTCAATAAAGGGGTAATTCTTGAAAAAAGGTTTTCCTCTAATTGATAATAATTTGAAGTACTCACTTTTTGTAATAAAAGATTCATCCCTTTATCAATAGGATAGTAAAAATCAGTATTAAACTGAATCATAAAACCTTCACTATTACTTTTTAATTCTAATTCGTGTACTTGACCAGGTCGGATTATAAAAATAGTATGACCTGTAACATGATAATTAACAAAATCTATTTCGTGATTTCCAGTGCCTTTTTTTAATGCTAAAAAGAAGTAGAAATCGTGTCTGTGAAGTTCATGAACCATATCTTTCCCATTAAGAAGTTCCTGAAGATTTTTAATCATAAAATCACCAGAAAGGTTAGGTTCTTTTTGAGAAGTGTTTAAATGTCTTACAGGGATGGTCTTCATGAGGTTAGAATCAAAAAAGTAATACAAATGTAACTAGAAAAAGAGTAGGGCAATAATAAGTAATTTTAAAAAATAAAAAAGTCCTATAAATCAGATGATTTTTAGGACTCTTTAGTCGGGGTGGCAGGATTCGAACCTGCGACCTCCTGCTCCCAAAGCAGGCGCGATGACCGGGCTACGCTACACACCGAAAAGTGTAAAAATTCGTAGTGTAGTTTATCTCGAGTAAAACGAGAGGCTACACCCCGAAAAGTGTAAAAATTCGTAGTGTAGTTTATCTCGAATAAAATGAGAGGCTACACCCCGAATAATTGGGACTGCAAATGTAGAAAAAAAAAGTAAACGACAAATAAAAAAATGAAATAATTATTAAATAATTTGACTTTATAAGACAATAGTTAAAATATATTTAAAAGCCGATAACTAGAAATAAAAAAAAATTACATTTGTAACTTCAAAAATTCAAGATAATGGCAGAAAAAATTAAATGTTTGATTATTGGGTCTGGTCCAGCAGGTTACACCGCAGCAATATATGCAGCGAGAGCAGACATGAAACCAGTTATGTATACAGGAATGCAAATGGGAGGACAATTAACTACCACAACAGAGGTAGATAATTTCCCTGGGTATCCTAAAGGTACTGATGGTACAGCAATGATGGAAGATTTAAAAAATCAAGCAGAGCGTTTCGGAACAGATGTGCGTTTTGGAATGGTTACGAAAGTGGAGTTTGCTGATAAAGAAGGAGGAATTCACAAGGTAACTGTAGATGAATCAACTGAAATTGAAGCACAAACTGTTATTATTTCTACAGGAGCAACGGCTAAATATTTAGGTTTAGAAAGTGAACAGCGCTTAATAGGTGGTGGAGTATCAGCCTGTGCTACTTGTGATGGATTCTTTTACAAAGGACAAGATGTTGTAGTTGTTGGAGCAGGAGATACAGCTGCAGAGGAAGCAACCTATTTAGCTAATATTTGTAGTAAAGTAACGATGTTAGTCCGTAAAGATTACATGCGTGCTTCTAAAGCAATGCAACATCGTGTAAACAAAACAGAAAACATAACGGTGTTGTACAATACTGAAATAGATGAGGTATTGGGTGAAAATGTAGTGGAAGGAGTTCGTGCGGTTAACAATCAAACAGGAGAGAAAACTGAAGTTCCTGTAACAGGAGTATTTATTGCGATAGGACACAAGCCAAACACTGAATTGTTTAAAGGTGTTTTAGACATGGACGAAACGGGGTATTTAATTACGAAAGGAAAATCTACTAAAACTAATTTACCAGGAGTTTTTGCTGCAGGTGATGTGCAAGATAAAGAGTATCGTCAAGCTGTAACAGCAGCAGGTACAGGATGTATGGCAGCTTTAGATGCTGAACGTTACTTGGGTGCGTTAGAATAAAACAACGGCTATATAAAATTATAAAGGGTACGCTAGCGTACCCTTTTTGTTTTAATTAGAATTTTCTTGACTCTCATTAATAAGTTGTCGAATCCAATCGTTAGGAATCATATCTATAGTAAGGTTTATACGTTCTTCTTCTCCATTATTTATTACTTTATGCGGATCGGTAAGTCGCATGTACCAACATTCTCCAGGTTTCATTAATACAGGAGTGTTATTTAAATAAAAAGTTACATTTTCTTTGTTTAAGATAGGAATGGTAAGCCGAATTACTGATTTTTCAACTTCCAAGCCTAAGGTAGGATCTGTGTGTTCTTTAACTGTTGAATGTGGAGCCAGTCGAAGCAACCTAACTAAGTTTACGGTAGTATTCTCTTTAAAAAAATCAATAACACTAGTTAAGTATGGAGACTTTTTTAAAGCATTGGTATCTAACCAATCTGTCCACGAACCATCAGCATAATCTTCAGCAGGAGGGGGAAAAGGTAACGAGGTATCCACTAGGTGTGCAGGCGATCGTAAAGCAATTACATCATAATATTCAAAATTATCTAAATGTAAAGCTTTAGCTTCTTCAAGCATTTTAGGTACCTCAAAATTAAAGGGCAATTTAATACGATCACTGAAAGTATTCCTTGTTTTAGTAGTCACTGTTTCCATAGACGTAAGTTTATAAAAGGTTAGGTTAGTATATTGTAAAACTACAAAAAGTTACATTTTCTTCACAAGTGTTACATTTTGATAAAGTTACCTCTTTTATTCTGACTTTTTATAATTTAAAAGCAAGTATCACTTAATTTTTGACGATCAGATTTATAAACAGTAGGTATTGTTTGGTCAGGATTAATTTTAATACAAGTTAAATCAGGATTTCTGTCTACTCTTAAATCTTCAAGTTTTAAATTGTAACTAACCTCTAAATTAGCAAGTAAATTACTAGTAATGTACAGGTGTTTTAAGTTCGTAAATGAATGAATGTTAATAGTAGTTATTTGGTTGTCTGAAACCAAAAGCGTTTCTAAAGGGGTAGTATCATCTATATGTATAGAAGTAATTTTATTACTTGTTAATACTGCACTTTTCAATTTTGATGTGCCTTCTGTTTTAAATGAAGTTAGCAAATTGTTAGTTATAGTTAACTCTTCTAAAGAATTATTAGATATATTTAAATGAGTTAACTTGTTAAAAGATAAGTGTAAGGTTTTCAACTTACTCGCCTTTTCTAAACCTGTAATAGTGGTAAGGTCGTTAGCATGAATATCTGCTAAAAGAAGATTAGGATTGTTACTAATGTCAATACTAGTTAAGTAGTTTGCGTTTAAATATAAGGTATCTAATTTTGTGTTAGAACTTAGGTTGATAGTTTCAATTTTTTGTCCAGCAGCAGACAAGTATGTTAGGTTCGTAAAAGCTTCCATTCCTGTTACATCACTGGTTTCTCCAAAACTACTGTCTAAGTTTAAATTTAAGCGAGTAATTTTTTGCGCATCTTCTTTCGATATTTTTTGGTTAATACTGCCATCACTATCTAACTTTTGTTCTACTAATATTGCCTCAAAATGTTTGTCAGGAATGTGAATGTACGCTTCGTCTCCAGTATCAGGAGTTTCATCGTTACCAGAACATGAGGCAAAAAAAGATAGGGTGAAGATAAGTGAGATACAAGCGATTTTGTGTTTTAAAAGTACAGATTTCATGTGTTAACTTAGTTTTCTTAAGCGTAGCTTATATTTTTAATGAGTGTAAAATGTTTATTGTTTAGTTCGTTTCATATGCAAAATTGGGTAAGGTTTTCCTGCGGCATCAAGTTCAGAACGCTTGATTGTTTTAAACCCCAAATGATTGTAAAAACCAACAGCTTGCTCATTCTGTTCATTAACATCTACTTTATCTACATTCAATTTGTCAATTGAATATTCTAATAAGGTTTTTCCCACTTTTTTACCTCTATATTCAGGGTGGATAAAAAGCATTTCTAACTTTTGTTCGGCAACACCTAAAAAACCGACTATTTTTTCGTTGACTTTAATGCACTTTAACTCTACTGCATCTAAATACGTATTTAAGATAAGAGGTTTAAAATAAGCAATGTCTTCTTCTTTTAAAAAATGATGTGTCGCTCTAACGGAAGCTTCCCATAAGTCAACCACCTCTCGATATTCAGTTTTGTTTATAGTATCTACCTTATAATTCATTATATAGGTTCAATTAATTTACGAAAATTAATATATAATTCATTAGCTATTCTTAGAAGAGAAGGGGGAAGATTAGCTTTTTCCAATTTTTATTCAAGCTATAAAAATACAAAAAGTGACTCTGATGATTTATCAGAGCCACTGTTATTTTTTTGCTAAAAAAGTCAATAATTTTATAGATACCTATCAACTTCCTCTATTTCAAGATCATTAATACTCGCATATCTTTTTTTCATTTGTCCGTTATCATCAAACTCCCAGTTTTCATTACCGTAAGCTCTAAACCATTTGCCTTCTTTGTTTTGATATTCATATTCAAAGCGTACAGCAATTCTATTTTCACTATGTGCCCAATACTCTTTTTTTAGTTTGTAATTAAGCTCATTTTGCCACTTTTTACTCAAGAAGTTAATAATTTCCTCCCTACCGTTAACAAAGGTGTCTCTATTTCTCCATTCACTATCAATAGTGTACGCTAATGCTATTTTTTCAGGATTTTGAGAATTCCAAGCATCTTCTGCTAGTTGAATTTTTTGTTGAGCTGTTTCAAGAGTAAAAGGAGGAAGTGGATGTTTCTGTTCCATAATAATTATAGTAAGTTTTGTATGATTTTTTTTGATTTATATACTATTTCATTCGATTTAAAGAGTTGACTTTCTATGATAGCGCTTTCAAAAAGTAGATAACTATGTGTAGCAAGTAATTCGTTGTCTATTAACTCTTGAAAAAAGTTGTTCAATTCTTTTTTATGTAATTGAATTACGGTTAAAATACCTTCCTGTTCTTTAGATATTTCTGATAGAATATTCAAAAAACTACAGCCTCTAAAATTTTCTTTTGTATTCATATAAGCTATAAAATCGAATGCTAGTAATATCCTATCTTTTGAATTTTTACTTTTCGAAGTAAACTTAAAGAGTTCTTTAAACCAGAGCTCGTGTCTGTTATTTAAAAAGTCAATACACAAAGCATCTTTTGATTTAAAGTGCTGATAAAAACTTGCTTTGGCAACTTTAGCTTCTTTAATAACTTGGTTAATACCCGTGCTGTTATAACCTTGTTGATGAAATAAATGCGCAACTGTTTCTAATATACGTTCTCTGGGGCTACTCATATCTCTTAATTTTCCGTCAAAGTTATATGAATTTTAAAGAACAGACAAGTCTGTTCGGATTTTTAACATTTTTAATTCAATACATAAGATGAATTTTTATTTGGAACAATCATTCTATTATGCGTATGTTTGTAAACGGAATGATTGTTCCAGAATAAATTATTAACTAAAAAAACAAAAAAATGAGTACATTAAAAGGTAAAATAGCCGTTATAACCGGCGGAAATAGTGGAATTGGCTATGCATCTGCTAAAGAATTAAAAGACCAAGGAGCAACGGTTATTATCACAGGAAGAAATTCTGAAAAAGTTAAAGAAGCATCACAAAAGTTGGGAGTTAAAGGAATAGTTGCTGATGTTAAAGATATTCCTGCTATTGAGAATTTAGTAGCAGAGGTTAAAAAAGATTTTGAAAAAATTGATGTATTGTTTGTAAATGCGGGTATTTTTCAACCTGCTCCAGTAGGAGATATTAGCGAAGAAATGTTTGATCATCAAATGGCCATTAACTTTAAAGGAGCTGTATTTACTACCGAAAAATTCTTGCCCATTTTAAATGAAGGAGCATCCGTTATAAATTTATCCTCTATAAATGCTTATACAGGAATGCCTAATACAGCTGTATATGCAGCATCAAAAGCAGCGCTTAATTCGTATACACGAACAGCAGCGACGGAGTTGGCTCCAAGAAAAATAAGAATTAACTCAGTAAATCCAGGACCAATATCTACACCAATTTTCGGAAAAACAGGAATGGAAGAAGAACAATTACAAGGTTTTGCTCAAACTATAGAAAATCGTATTCCTTTAAAGCGATTTGGACGACCAGAAGAAGTAGCTAAACTAGTTTCGTTTTTAGCATCTGATAACGCTTCTTTTATTACAGGAAGTGAATATAATATTGACGGAGGAATAAATGTTAATCCGCTATTGAGTTAATTTTTTTGAATATATTTGGAATGAAAGTTCCAATATGGTAATTTTGTGGAAGTGTAAACAACTTCCACATTTTTTATATGCCTAGAGTTAAATCATTTGACGAAAAAGAAGTACTAACCAAAGCAATGTGTTTGTTTTGGAAGCAAGGATATGCTGCTACTTCTGTACAAGATTTGGTAAGTCAATTAGGAATAAACAGAGCAAGTTTATACGATACTTTTGGAGATAAAGAACAGCTCTTTAAAAAGTCTTTCGAACTCTACAGAACTACTACAAAAAAGGGGTTAATAGAGTTTTTTCAAAATCATCCAAATGTGAAAGAAGGCTTTGCTGAGCTTTTTAATAAAGCCATACAAGAAGCTATTCTTGATGAAGATAAAAAAGGGTGTTTTGTGGTAAATGTTACAACAGAGCTTATTCCAAATGACGAAAGTTTACAAAAAGTCTTGATAGAAAATAAGCGTGATTTTGAAGACTTATTTTATGAATATTTGAAGGAGGCTAAGGAAAGAGGACAATTAAAAAATAGTGAAAACTTAAGGGCTATAGCTACTCTTCTTTACACACTTTACAATGGTATTCGAGTTGTTTCTAAAGTAGATCCTACTAACAAAGAGTTATCTAATTCTATAAATGTAGCCTTGTCTTTACTTACTTAGTTTTAAAATTCGAAAAGCTCCTTGAATTACTAAAACAAAAACAATGGTTCCGATAATCAAATCAGGTTTGTTAGAATTTAACCAGTGCACTAAAACTCCTGCTGTTATTACTCCTAAATTAATAATAATGTCATTTGAAGTAAAAATCATACTTGCTTTCATGTGAGCTTCTTCTTTACTTTTTGACTTTTGTAAAATATAAAGACAAATGCCATTTGCGATAAGTGCTAAAACCGAAACGATTATCATTGTTGAAAAGTTTGGAAGTTTTTCAGCACCAAAAAATCTTCTTAAAACTTCAACAAATCCAAGTAAAGCAAGAGTTATTTGAAAATACCCAGCAAGTTTAGCAATTCTTTTCTTTCTTGTTAAAGTTCCACCAACGGCAAAAAGGCTAATTCCATAAACAAAACTATCAGCAAGCATGTCTAGGCTATCAGCAACAAGTCCCATTGATTTAGAAATAATTCCCGTTGTCATTTCAACAATAAAAAAAGCAGCATTAATTCCGAGAACAGCCCAAAGTAATTTTTTCTGATTGGTGTTTTCTTCAAAATCAGTTTGACTGCTTTTTTCTGTAGAAACCCTTTTTCCGCCTAAGTTTAGTTCAATTACCGATGTTTTAATTACATCAACTTCTTCATTATGAAAAACTGTTAATTTTCTATTAGGAATGTCAAACTTTAAATTCGCTATACCAGAAATTCCGTCTAACTTCATTCGAATTAAACGCTCTTCAGAAGGACAATCCATTTTAGTTATTTCAAAGATAGTTTTATACATTGAATTTCTTTTTGAATCAGTAATAAGTAGGATAGTTTGTTTTTATAGTTATGTAATAGATAGTACTATTCCCACTTAGTCATTAACTCAGTTATTCCTTTTTCAATACCAAGGTAATATTCTTCTTTTTTAAACTCAGGGATAATTGTTTTCTCAATTACTTCCTCACAAATTTCGTCTGTTAAAATTTGTTCAGTTCCAATGCCTGTAGAAATTCTTATTTTTTTTAGGGTTTTACTGAAAACAATAGTCAAACCGTTATTTTTTTCTTTTTGACCTACCCCATTATAATTTGATAAGTCAATAGCGAATTGACTAAAATCGGTGTATTTTCCGATTGATTTAATAGAAACAATAGCTATTTGGTTGGAAGTTTTTTTCTCATACTCTCGAATTAACAAGGTTAGCTTTTCTAGTTGTTCAATGGTGAAGAGAGATTCATAATCATTTACTACATTTTTTAGTGTGGGTAAATCACTTTCACCTAAATCGAATTCGGTAAATTCAGCTTTAGGAGCGTTAGTGTTTGTTTCATCCTTCTCATTTTGCTGTAACTTACAGCTTGAAATTGTTAAAAAAGAGAGTATTATTATTTTAAAGAAAAGTTTCATTTTTATACAACTAGTTTAAACAACTAATTTAGTAAATGCATATTGAATAGAAGTCTGAATTCTTTAGGGATAGGTGAGTAGCAATTGTAACTAAAGCTTTTACTCATAATCAGGAATATTTAACCCTAAGATTAAATCTCTATGGGCTGTCCAAATACCATCTTCTTTTTTAAGTCGTATAATTCCAGAGCCTCCTCTGTTTTTTTCTGATTGCTTTTTTTCTTCAGTAAGAGCAGGGTCACTTTCAAATTGATAGCTGTCAATATAATAAGGTATGGTATTGGGTTCCTTTACATAAATATGAATGTGCTCTGGTTCTTGAGAGTTTGGGTAAGACGCTGGTCTGAATGTATAAAAAGTAAATTTACCATCGTTAGCTGTTTTAAGCCAATTTCTGTGTTGTCCGTGTCTTTTTTCCGAACCTACAGGTTTGTCACTAGGTTGGTAAATTCCATTTCTGTTTGTGTGATAAATGTAGAGTATAACATTTTCAGCAGGTGTTTTTCCGTCTTTGTTAAATACAGTACCGGTTATTTTTAGTTTTGGTTCATTTTCATGAAAACCAGGTAAGGTATCAACTGACTTAGGGGTTCTATTAAGCATTTTATAATCCAATAAAGCTTCACAGTCTTGGCAAGCTCCACCTACATTTCTTTCTACGTTAGTTTGTGTTTGTCCTTTACAGGAAGTTACCATTAGCATTAAAAAAAGCGCTCCTAAATAGTGTTTTAGTGTTTTGTGTTTAGAAAAAGTCATAACATATTTGTATAAAATTAGTTGTGTTTTTTAAGCTCTAATTTAATGAATACGAACTGAATAAGGAAACTATTGTTTTTCAGAAGTAGGTGAGAACAAGCAATTATTTATAGCCATTGTTACGCTTTGTTTTTTTATCAATTTTGGGGTTAAAAAGTATATACTTAGTTGGTTTTAAGTGCTTTTCTCCTCCTTTATGAACCACAAAATAATCACTTTCTTTTTCTTGAGAATGAGATAGAAAAGAAAATCCTATAAATAAAATTAAAAATATTTTTTCCATAATTCATTACAATTTGAAGTTCCGTTAAAAAAATATTGATTTAGTATGTCAATAATCGCTTGTTGTTCTGTAGAAGTTAAATTTTGCCAAGTAACAGTACTTTGATTATTTTCCTCAGATGCTTAAATCAATTCAAAATATTATGAATAATAAAAAAAAGTAGTAGGGTAAACTACTACTTTTAAAATTTAATCGATAATTGAATCTTCCCATTTAACACAATACACATGTATACAATCATCTCGTTTCTCATAAAGAAAGATTTTTTGAAAGATTTGATCCTTTTTTTTAACTATAATTTTGTTGTTCTCTTTATTAGTATTTTTTAATTGATGTGCTCTATTTAAAAAGCTATCCATTTTTAAAACTTCTGGCTTTAATTTTTTTTGAATACTTATGATTCTATAGCAGTCTTTATCTTTGAAGTATGTAAAACTATTTTCACCTATAAAAAAAGTTACTGTCTTATCTGTTCTTGTTTTTATGTTTTTTTCTCCAAACAAATTATATGATAAATGAGCTTCCTGACAAAATAGAGAAGTACAACTTACTATCATTATTAAAATCAATAATTTATTTCTCATTGTTAATTACATTTTTTTGTTCCTGTGCTTTTATAATTTTTAACAGTATTTATTATTCTATCTTTTTCTGAATTAGAAAGATTATTCCAAGTAACTGTATTTTGTAACCCCTCCCAAGCTAAATCCGTATATAACGAATTGGTGTTTTGAGAATTATCAAATTCCTTCAGCATGCCTGCTATAGTTCCAACATAATGAGCAGCCATTTGTTCATGTTGCCAGTTTTTATGTCTTCTATAATAGTCATAAATCCCAGGAAAATCATTTATAGATACTTTATAGTTTACAGAACGCAATTTCCTGTACATTTCAGCATGTATAGTTTCATGAGTCAATGTTCGTGCCAATCCCAATACTGTTCTTTGAGAAAGGTTATTTCCATTTAATTTAATCTCAATTATATATTCACCACCATTATCTGTAATAGCATTCGCACTATCAGGAAGAGAATTATCAATAGAATACTTTAAATGACTCACTGGAAAGTCACCATCAAACTTTTGTATCATATTTTTAAACCCTGTACTTGAATTTTTTAGTTTATTAAAAACACACTCCGCTTTACCTTCAAGTTTATTGATTATTTGTTCTTCTGTATCAACACAATGTCCATCATAGGTTACATCGTCATACTCTGGTCCACAATTCATAAGTATTTGCTCTCTCATATATTCAGATTTGTACACTTCATCTCCAGTATGTGGTGTGTCGCACGAATAACTTGTATAAGTATAGGTTTGTGTTGTTGAACCTAAATATACCGATTTATAGGGTACGTCTGCTACTGTCATACTTCCTTCTATCATGTTTCCATTAGAATCAACTCGGTAAGATGCTTTATAGTAATCTTGATAATGATGTGTTGTTTCATGAATATAAAGTATTGAAGGAATCTCTGTACAAGGCTGAACTTTTGCTTGGAAAGTTCCATCTTCTTTTGCTCTATTTAATGTGCTTCTTTCTATAGGTAAATAGTTCTCTTTCTCTGATTTTATCAAATATCCTTCTATATAAGCTTCAGAATTCTCTATCTTTCCCTTTTCATTAAAATACCTAAATGAACCTGAGAAAGTTCCTAAATTAATAAAATCTATAGGGAGTTTTTCTAAACTATAGTCGTATGCTCTTACCTCTATATACTTAATAATAATAGCGTTGTTTTCTTTATAGGCTATTACATAAAAACTAGGGCTGTTAAAACTTTCAGAGGAGTTTTTTAAAGGAGCTATTAGTTTTGTTTTAAATTCATAGAACTCTAAACCATCACTTGTTATAATATTATAGTTGTTCCAGTCAACTGTTAAATTGTCCTTAGTATAAGGAAGGTCTATTAAGTCGGTGTTTATTCTATTTTTAACTTTACTTATAAAGTTGCTTTGTGTTTCTAACAAAGGTTCATTTTCACAATTCCACAGCAATAAGGAAATACCAAAGAGAAAAACACCTACTTTGAAAAGGTTACTGATTTTGTTGTTTCTGTTTTTCATATCTGTTAAATTTAAGATTATTAATTCAAATTACTGACTTGCAATTTTTTCGTTTACATCAGCCGTTTGAGTAGGGATATGAGCCACAACGTATTTGTGTATTATTTTTTGCGGGAAAAAGACGCGACTTCTTTTCCGTTGATATGGAAAGATAATTAATAAAATTTAATTTCCGATGAGGAAATTCAATCGCAATGAATTATATACGGTGTTAGGGCAAGTTTTTTATTTTTTATGGAACAAATAATCTAATCCAATTTCAATTCGTGGTTTTTCAAATTGTTTGTCAGATAATGGTGAAAACAGAATTTTAAAAGGTAAGCGCAAATTGTCAAAAGTCTTGAAATATGCAATATAATTCTCTCTCTCAACATAATCTCCTCTGTCAATCGATGAACCGTGTATTAAAAGAGTTGCTGTAATATTCTCAATTTCTCCATCTGAATTTTTTAAGACGACAATATTTTCTAAATACTTATCAATCGGTTTATTGTTTTTAGTCTCAACTTTATATTTTGAGTATAAACTATCCTGTTCGATTAAAATTACTTTGTCAGTAGATTTGAAAAACGGTAAAGAAACTACATCTCCAATTCTATTCATTTTTCCAATATAAGATTTGATATCCTCATCCGTATTTAACCTTGGATATTCATTTTGAATTTCTCCATTTTGGTCGTACGTTCTTGCGTACGTTTTTTTAATTCTTTCGATTTTGAAATATTGGTCGATTTTTTCTTGATAATCGAAAAAAGAGTTTTTAAATTCTTCTGTGTTATTAACTATCCATTCAGTTTCTATTTCTCCAAATAAGTCAAAACCTATCAAAGTCATTACATTATTCTGGATTGTGGAATAAGGAATTTTTAATCTAAATCTACCAAAGAGTTTTTTGCCTAATTTTCCATCATTATCTTTCAGCAGTTCCATATTCTCGAATAGTGTTCCATAAAAACTGAACTTATCGATTGTTTTATCAATCATTTTTGAATAGTCTGATAATCTATAAAAATTAGTGTTCTTTTTATGATTTACTATATCTAATAAATAGATATTATTTCTCGTTAAATCTTTTGGGTAAATGTTCTTCGATGAATTTCCTCTTAAAATATAATGTTTAACAATTTTCTTTTTTTGAATTAATTGAAAATCATAAATGACATTGTTAAGTAAATATTTATTCCAAATTTCTCCTTGTTTTAACGAGTCAAGGTTTTTGAATTCTGGATTTTCTGAAACTAAATTTTCGTAAGGGTCAAAAAAGATAATTTTTAGTTCATAATTTTCAAACTCAAGTTTATCAATTGTTTTTAATTTCTGTGATAGTGAAGTGTTTAGTCCAAAAATTAAGAAGGCAATTAAAAGAATAAATTTTTCTTTCATAGTTCAATTTTGGGTTTTTTGGTAAATTTGCCCTAACGTATTTGTGCATTATTTTTTGCGGGAAAAAGACGCGACTTCTTTTCCGTTGATATGGAAAGATAATTAATAAAATTTAATTTCCGATGAGGAAATTCAAACGCAATGAATTATACACCTTTTTGTAGTTAGTTTTTAAGTTCTTGTATGTACTGTTTTATGATATATTTAATTTCACAAATATCTTTTTTTGTTGGTACTCTGTCAGCAACTAAGTAAAACATCCAGACCCAAGGATTGTTTTTAGTTTCAAAGTGAAGTGTATATTTATGAAGTAATTTCTCTTTATAAAATCCTTTTGGGTGATTTAAAATCACTATCTCTTGAGATTCTATATAATCTATCCCTATGATATTTGGATTTTTCTTTTCGTTTTTAATTCTGTTACCCTGAACATCATAGGCTGAATTTCCCTGTAATTTAAATATAGAAGAATCTGGTGTTTTATAGATATTTAAACTATTATTATCACCTTCAAATTTTCCTTTCCATTTCTCTGGTAATCTTAAAGTGAAATTTCTACGCTTATCGAATAGAGTAATAGAGTCCTTTATTAAATAACAATTACACTCTTTAAAGTCTTTAAAAAAACTATCAACTTGAGCATTACAAGTAAAGTATGTTAAAAATAATAATAAATAAATTTTCATGCAATTAACTATAACGTCCCTAGCTATGAGTAGTTGCGTGGTTTAGCACTTAACTTTGCAAGTACACACCAAACTGAAAATCCGCGAGGATTTTCAGAAGTAGGCGAGAACGAGCAATTACTTATAGCCATTGTTGTAGTGCGTTTTTTATTTTATCCCAATCCATTTTTCCAATTCCGATTTATGTTCATCGACAGCAACCCAAGTGTTAATAGTTTCGGTATTCTGCTTGTCAAATGCTGTTAAATATTGTAAATGAATTTTTTCGTTAATTTTTAATTCAGGCACACTTGTTTGGATTGAGGACTTGTTTAATTCAGTTATTTCTTGCCAATGTTTTTTTGTGTTTATAAGTCGAGTTGGAAACCAATCGTTATTTTCAGCTCTATAATTCAATATTTCTCCATCTTCTGTTCCGATATGTAATTTCCATTGGTCATTTGTAATTTCGAAAGCATCTAAATTTTCTCCAGATGCAAAGTCAAATTCAGCGTTTTTTGGGTAATCCGAAACAGAGACCTTTATTTCAAGGTTTTCAAAAATGTCTTTTGCTTTTATAATTCTCCAAATCCAACATTTGGAATCAGATACTATTTCTCCAAGGTAATTGGGTTGTTTTACTTTAAACTCAATAAGTTCAATGTCAAATGCGGAAGTTTTTAACTTTTCATAAGTTCCGTTTTTGTATTGTCCAGTTTTTTGAGATTCAATAAACGAGAAATTTGATTTTAGAGAACAAGAAATTATCCCTAATGGTGTGTCAAATATTCTATTTATCAATGTGTTTTTCATTTTTCTCAAATGCACTACAACGGTTAGTATATGGCAAGTAGGGCAGTAGAAAGCGATAAACTTTCAAGTTTGCACTGAGCCAAGGCGTTGTATTTTGTTTTTATCTTTTCATTTTAAAAGCCAAATCAACGATTTGGCGGTGTTGGTAAATAGCACTGAACTTTCGTAAACCACCTAACGCCCTATTTGCTATATACAGCTTAAGTTAGCAATTGTTTAAATTTAGTAATAAAAACCAGAAAGAAAAAAGCGTAGAGTAAGGTTATGATATACGTTGAAACCTAGATTTCGTCAACATTGATAATCCCTACGCTTTTACTACTTCGAATT
>NZ_JBLWTZ010000016.1:0-87558 GCF_048269885.1 Tenacibaculum sp.
ACCATCAGCACATTGGTAATACCAGGTTCTACCACCCGTTGCTTCTTTTAATTGACTTTTTGTTAATTCTTTTCCTAAATTTTTTACTTGATCTAATTTCATTTTATATATTTTAAATTAATGACTGCTTAAATATATAAAAATCCGTTGAATTTATGAATTCAACGAATTTAAAAATAATTTATGGTAAAAATTTAACAGTTTTTGTTAAAATTCTTTCTTTTAAGATTATGCTAAAACCTTAGCAACCATTTCTCCAATTTTAGCAGGAGATTCTACAACGTGTACTCCGTTTTCTGCTAAAATTTTCATTTTTGCTTGCGCTGTATCATCAGCACCACCAACAATAGCACCTGCATGTCCCATTGTTCTACCAGCTGGAGCAGTTTGCCCTGCAATAAAACCAACTACTGGCTTACGGTTACCGTCAGCTTTAATCCAACGAGCAGCCTCAGCTTCTAAGTTACCTCCAATTTCACCAATCATTACGATTGCTTCAGTTTCATCATCATTCATTAATAACTCAACAGCTTCTTTAGTAGTCGTTCCAATAATTGGATCTCCACCAATACCAATAGCAGTAGTAATTCCGTATCCTTGTTTTACAACTTGATCAGCAGCTTCATAAGTTAAAGTTCCCGATTTAGAAACGATACCTACCTTACCTTTCTTGAAGATAAATCCTGGCATGATTCCTACTTTTGCTTCTTCAGGAGTAATTACTCCTGGACAGTTAGGTCCAACTAAAGTACAATCTAATTGATCAATATAAGCTTTTACTTTTACCATATCAGCTGTTGGAATTCCTTCAGTAATACAAATAATTACTTTGATTCCAGCTTCGGCAGCCTCCATTATAGCGTCAGCAGCAAATGCTGGTGGCACAAAAATAATTGAAGTATCAGCTCCTGCTTTTTGTACAGCTTCATCAACTGTATTAAAAACTGGCTTTCCTAAATGCTCTTGACCTCCTTTGCCTGGCGTTACACCTCCAACTACGTTTGTTCCGTAATCGATCATTTGGCCAGCGTGGAAAGTACCTTCGCTACCTGTAAAACCTTGAACTATAATTTTTGAATCTTTATTTACTAAAACACTCATTGGTTTGCTTTTTATTATTTTTTTAAGACAGACAAAAATAACTTTTTAATTGTGTTTTCACAATTAATTTTAGGTTACTTTTTTTCTTTATTTGTTGCGTTTTTTAAATAGATGACTTCTCTTAGTGTTTGACGGTACTCACGCTGCGGTGTACCAAAATAAACTCCTTTTTTTAAGGATTTTGTCACTCCTGTTTGTGCCATTAAAACAGTTCCTTTTTCTATGGTTAATCCACTAATAATTCCTACTTGTCCCCAAATAGTAACTTCATCTTCAATCACTGTACATCCTGCAATACCAGTTTGAGCAGCTATTAAACATTTTTTACCTATTACCGTATCGTGCCCTATATGAACTTGATTATCAATTTTTGATCCAGCACCTATTAACGTATCTCCAGTTACACCCCTATCAATTGTACAAGAAGCTCCTAAATCTACATTATCTTCAAGTACTACTCTACCTCCAGAAATTAGTTTATCAAAACCTTCTGGTCTGTTTTTATAATAGAATGCATCTGCTCCTAAAACAGTATTAGCGTGGATTGTTACATTATCTCCTATTATACAGTTATTGTTAATTGACACATTTGCATGTATTAAACAATTTTTACCAATAACTACGTTTTCTCCTATGAAAACATTGGGTTGTATAACCGTATTTTCTCCTATAACAGCAGATTCAGCAATACTGCTTTTTGAAGCTATGAAAGGATTATAATGTTTGGTGATTTTATTAAAATCTCTAAAAGGATCTTCAGAGATTAATAATGATTTACCTTCAGGACAATTTACTTTTTTATTTATTAGTATGGTAGTAGCTGCTGAGTTTAGTGCTTTATCGTAGTATTTTGGATGATCCACAAACACTATATCTCCCTTTTCTACTACGTGAATTTCATTAATTCCTGAGATTGGAAAATGAGGTTCTCCTACAAATTCTACACTTAATAAAGCTGCTATTTGCTCTAAAGTTTGAGGCTGTTTAAATTTCATTTTTAAAAAGAAATTCCCGCTAACGCGGGAATAGTGTATTTATTCTTTAATACGTTCGGTGTAAGCGCCTTTTTCTGTATCTATTTTTATTTTATCCCCTTCATTAATAAATAAAGGAACATTAATTCTTGCTCCCGTTTCAACGGTTGCAGGTTTAGTTGCATTTGTTGCTGTATTTCCTTTTACTCCTGGTTCAGTATGTGTTACTTCCAAAATAACATGAGAAGGCATTTCTACTGATAACGGCATTCCGTCTTCAGTATTTATTAAAACAGTAACTACTTCTCCTTCTTTCATTAAGTCTGGAGCGTCTAATACTGATTTTTGAAGTGTAATTTGGTTATAATCTTCCGTATTCATGAAATGGTATATATCTCCTTCAGGGTATAAATATTGAAATTTATGCGTTTCTACACGAACGTCTTCAATTTTATGCCCTGCAGAAAAAGTATTATCAATCACTTTTCCAGAAGTAACACTTTTAAGTTTTGTACGTACAAAAGCTGGTCCTTTTCCTGGTTTTACATGTAAAAACTCAATGATTTTAAATATATCGTGATTATACTTTATACACAATCCTTTTTTAATATCTGATGTTGATGCCATTTATTTGATCTTTATAGTTGCTCTTATAAGTGCAATTTTACTAATTAATTTGCTTTAAAATATCCTTTCATGATTCCGCGATGTGAATCTTTGATAAACTGAATAATCTCGTCTCTTTCTGAAGTTGCTTCCATTTCAGCTTCAATTATATCAATCGCTTGTGAATTGTTGTAATTTTTCTGAAATAAAATTCGATATACATCCTGAATTTCTCTAATTTTTTCAGTTGTAAACCCTCTTCTTCTTAAGCCTACTGAGTTAATACCTACATATGATAAAGGTTCTCTTGCTGCTTTTACATAAGGAGGAACATCTTTACGTACCAACGATCCACCGGTTACAAAAGCATGGTTTCCTACCGAGGCAAATTGATGTACTGCCACCATACCTGCAAGCACTACATTATCTCCTACAGTTACATGACCTGCTAATGTTGAGTTATTTGAAAAGATGCAATTATCTCCCACTTTACAATCGTGCGCAATATGACAATACGCCATTATTAAACAGTTATCACCAATAACTGTTTTCATTCTATCGGAAGTTCCTCTGTTAATGGTTACACACTCTCTTATGGTAACATTATCGCCTATTTCTACAATTGTATCCTCGTCGTTATATTTTAAATCTTGAGGAATTGCTGAAATAACAGCTCCTGGAAAAATTCGACAGTTTTTACCGATGCGCGCACCTTCCATAATGGTTACATTAGAACCTATCCATGTTCCTGAACCTATTTCTACATTTGCATGAATGGTTGTAAAAGGTTCGATAACTACATTACGAGCTATTTTTGCTTGAGGGTGTACGTACGCAAGTGGTTGATTCATATTATTTTACTTTTGAAATTTGTGCCATAAGCTCTGCTTCACACACTAATTTTCCGTTAGCGTATGCATAAGCTTGCATATGGGCAATACCTCTTCTTATAGGTGTAATTAATTCACTTTTAAAGATTAGTGTATCTCCTGGTAATACTTTTTGTTTGAATTTAACATTATCCATTTTCATGAAATATGTTAAGTAGTTTTCTGGATCTGGAACTGTATTTAAGACTAAAACTCCTCCACATTGTGCCATTGCTTCTACTTGAAGAACACCAGGCATTACTGGTGCGCCAGGGAAATGTCCTACAAAGAAATTTTCATTCATCGTAACATTTTTCATCCCAACCACATGCTTATCAGATAACTCTATAATTCTATCGATTAATAAAAATGGAGGTCTGTGAGGTAAAATATCCATTATTTTATGGATGTCCATTAATGGTGGTTGATTTAAATCATAAGAAGGAACATTGTTTCTTTTTTCCTTTTTAATGATTTTAGCTAGTTTCTTAGCAAAAGTAGTATTTACAGAATGTCCTGGTTTGTTTGCTATTACTTTCCCTTTAATTCGAGTACCTGTTAAAGCTAAATCACCAATCACATCTAACAATTTATGACGCGCCGCTTCATTGGCCCAATGCAATGTTAAATTATCTAGTACTCCGTTGGGCTTTACAGTAATATTATCTTTGTTAAAGGCTTTCTTTAACTTTTCCATTGTACTATCAGACAATTCTTTGTCTACATAAACAATGGCGTTGTTTAAATCTCCTCCTTTAATTAAGTCATTTTCTAGCAACATTTCAATTTCATGTAAGAAACTAAATGTTCTTGCTGCTGAGATTTCTTCTTTAAACTCTGAAATTGTATTTAATGTAGCATTTTGAGTTCCTAATATTTTAGTTCCAAAATCTACCATAGTAGTTACCTGATACTCATCAGCAGGCATTAAAATAATTTCACTCCCAGTTACTTCATCTTTATATGAAATAATTTCTTTAACTACGTATTCTTCAATTCCAGCTTCTTGTTCAACAATTCCCGCTTCTTCTAAGGCTTCGATAAAGAACTTAGATGAGCCATCCATAATTGGAGGTTCTGAAGCGTTAATTTCTATCAATAAGTTATCGATGTCTAATCCAACTGCAGCAGCTAAAACGTGTTCAGATGTTTGTATTTGAACGCCATTTTTTTCAAGATTTGTTCCTCTTTGCGTATTTGTTACATACTCTGCTTTTGCTTCTATTACGGGTTCTCCTTCTAAATCTACTCGCTTAAATGCAAATCCGTGATTTTCTGGGGCTGGTTTAAAAACCATCGTAACCTCATTACCAGTATGCAATCCTACACCTGATAAGGTAACTTCATTTTGTATTGTTTTTTGTTTCTTACTCATCTTTTACTTTTTGAGCATTCAACTCTTTTTCTATTTTATGTACTGTAGATGCTAATTTTGGTAAATTTTTAAAGTGTACATAAGACTTGCTATAGTCTGAATATCCAAATGCTGGAGATCCTTGCACTACTTCTTCATCTTTTAAGCTTTTTCCAATTCCTGATTGCGCTTGAATTTTTACATTGTTTCCAATAGTAATATGGCCAACAATCCCTACTTGACCTCCAATCATACAGTTTTCACCTATTTTAGTTGATCCTGCAATCCCAGTTTGAGAAGCTATCACGGTATTTCTACCGATTTCTACATTGTGGGCTATTTGAATTTGATTGTCTAACTTTACTCCTTTGCGAATTATTGTTGATCCTAAAGTGGCTCTATCGATAGTTGAATTAGACCCCACATCAACATTATCTTCTATAATAACGTTTCCTATTTGGGGAATTGCCTTATACTCTCCATTTTCATCTGGCGCAAACCCAAAACCATCAGCTCCAATTACGGTTCCTGAATGTATTTTACAATTAGTTCCGATAACGGTTTCAGAATATATCTTAACTCCAGCAAAAACAACTGTATTGTCTCCAATTGTAACATTATCTCCTATATAAGAATTAGGATAAATTTTAACATTGTTACCCAATACCACATTTTCTCCAACATAGGCATAAGCTCCAATATATTCGTTGTTACCAATGGTAGCTGAACTTGCTATAAAGTGAGGGTTTTCTCTTCCTTGCTTATTGTTTTTCACTTCATTATAAAACGCCAAAAGTTTTGAAAATGCTTTGTACGCATCTTCAACTTTTATCAAAGTTGTTTCTATTTCCTTTTCAGGAACAAAGCTTTTATTTACAATAGCAACAGATGCTTTGGTTGTATATATATATGAGTTATATTTAGGGTTTGATAAAAAGGTTAACGAACCCTCCTTGCCTTCTTCTATCTTAGAAAGTGTAGATACTTCAGCCTCTGGATTCCCTTCAATCTCTCCTTCTAAAATATCGGCTATTTGTTTTGCTGTGAATTTCATTATTTGCAAAAGTAATTATTTTTGTTCAAATACCTCTTGATTAGAATTTGTTTCTAACTATTCACTCACTTCATTGCTTTCGGGTAACACAAATAATATTTCACTACAGGTTTTGTTAATGCTTTCAGATTTAATTGGTCAGATGCCTTTGCAATGTCTTTTAACTTCCCTTTTTTTGTGTAAATCTTTATGGGTTTATCAGTATTGTAAGCTTGGTGCTTTATAGCATTAGAAAAAACAAAATATTCAAGTTCTTTTTCGCTTAATTCTACTCGTTCTCTGAGCTTTTTACGTATTTTTTCTATATACTCTTCTGTAAATGGTTTTTCTTGAATTTCAACCTTTAACAAGCTTCTGTCAATAATTTTTGTTGCTAATGTAGATAGTATAAAATCTTCGTGATGCTTCCATTCTTTTATCGCCGACAGTACATCGTAATCGTCTAACTCAGAAAAAATCTGTAGTGTTTTGTCTGTAAAATTTTCTTTGTTTATTGGGTTGTATAAAAAGTATGCAAGCGCTCTACTAGAGGGAAGTTTTACTCCATTGGTAGCCAATTCTTTTGCCCTTTTTAAAATACTTACCAAAAGGTTTTCGGCTACCAATCCTGTTTTGTGTAAATAAACCTGCCAATACATTAGGCGTCTGGCAATGACAAATTTTTCTACGGAATAGATTCCTTTTTGTTCAATAACCAATTCATTGTCTACCACATTCATCATCGTTATTAAACGGTCAGACGATATATTACCTTCTGCTACACCTGTAAAAAAACTATCTCTTTTTAAATAGTCTAATCTGTCAATATCTAACTGACTTGATATTAATTGATATAAAAATTTACGTGGATATTTCCCTTCAAACACCTGAATTGCCAAGCTTAATGCTCCTTCAAACTCTTCGTTTAGAGCTTGCATAAATTTCAATGAAATTTCTTCATGAGTAATTTCATTCACAATACTGTGTTCTAATGCATGTGAATATGCTCCATGCCCGATATCGTGTAACAAAATAGCTATATACAAAGCATTTGCTTCCTCTTCTGAAATTACAACGTTTTTCATTCGCAACACATGTACCGCTTTTTGCATCAAATGCATACAACCTATTGCATGATGAAAACGAGTGTGATTGGCTCCAGGATATACTAAGTTTGATAGCCCCATTTGTGTTACTCTACGCAACCTTTGAAAATAAGGGTGCTCAATAATATCAAAAATTAGGGAATTTGGTATAGAGATAAATCCATAAATAGGATCATTTATTATCTTTAATTTGTTGGTTTTTGATTTTTTCAAAATGTATAAATCCTTGAATTTTAAACAAAAAAATCATAATTTATCTACAAAAGCAAATTAACCAGCGTTTAATTAACGTATTTTTAGCTTTTAAAAATACAACAAAACTGCTTTTAGCCGTTATTTAGGTAATAAACAAGTTGAAAATTATGATGAGAAACATACACATTCTTTGGGTAGATGACGAAATAGATTTATTGAAACCACATATATTATTTTTAGAAAAAAAAGACTACAAAGTAACAACTTGCACCAATGGTACTGATGCTATTGACTTAGTGAGTGATAATAATTTTGATATTGTTTTTTTAGATGAAAACATGCCAGGTATTACTGGCTTGGAAACACTATCAGATATTAAACAGAAAAACGCGAACCTTCCCATAGTTATGATAACCAAAAGTGAAGAAGAGTATCTTATGGAGGAAGCTATTGGTTCTAAAATTGCAGATTACTTAATTAAGCCTGTAAATCCTAATCAAATTTTATTGAGTTTGAAAAAAAACCTAGACCATTCTCGCTTAATTTCTGAAAAAACAACATCGAGTTACCAACAAGAGTTTAGAAAAATTTCAATGGATTTAGCTATGGTCAATTCTTATGAAGAATGGGCTGAACTTTATAAAAAATTAGTTCACTGGGAACTTGAGTTGGAAAACATCAACGATACGGGAATGTTAGAAATTTTAGAGTCTCAAAAATCTGAAGCCAACTCACAATTTTTTAAGTTTATAAAAAAGAAGTATCAGCACTGGCTTACAAGTGATGATAAACCTACCTTTTCACATACTTTATTTAAAGATTATATAGTTCCTAATTTATCGAAGAACCAAGGGGTTTTATGGGTAATTATTGACAATCTACGTTACGACCAATATCGAATTTTAGAGCCTTTTATTAATAATTATTTTAAAAAAGAAGAAGAATACTCTTATTACAGCATACTGCCCACGGCTACTCAATATGCACGCAATGCTATATTTTCTGGTTTAATGCCATCTGAAATGGAAAAAAGATATCCTAATTATTGGAAAAATGATACTGATGAAGGAGGTAAAAACTTATTTGAAGCTACTTTTTTAGACGAACAAATAAAGCGATTGGGACTGAGTATTACTCACGAATATTACAAAATAGTTTCTTTAAAAAGTGGAAAAGATTTAGCTGACAACTATAACGGAACACGACAAAATGATCTTACTGCTGTGGTTTACAACTTTGTTGATATGCTTTCACATGCTAAAACTGAAATGGAAGTTATTAAAGAACTTGCTGGTGATGATAAAGCATATCGTTCTTTAACTGTAAGTTGGTTTAAAAACTCTCCTCTTTACGATATCATTCAAAAAGCCCAAAAGTTAGGTCAGAAATTAATTATCACTACCGATCACGGTACCATTAATTGTAATCATCCTACCAAGGTTATTGGTGATAAAAACATTAGCTCTAACTTACGATATAAAACTGGTAGAAGTTTAAGTTATGAAGATAAAGATGTATACGCGGTTAAAAATCCAAAAGATATTTTCTTGCCCTCAGTAGCTATTAACAGTCCTTTTATATTTACAAAAGAAGATTTGTTTTTTGCTTACCCAAACAATTACAATCATTTTGTAAAGTACTATAAAAACACTTATCAACATGGCGGAATTTCACTGGAAGAAATGATTATTCCTTGTGCTGTTTATAACCCAAAATAGCTTTTTTAAAAATTAGTGTTGATATGAAAATTAAGTTTCTATTATTTTTATCTTTTTTTGCTTACTCCTACTCTTTAGTAGCTCAAGAAAATAAACTTTCTACTGCTGCTTTAGAGCTGACAAAAAATAAAGTTACTTACGATCCTAGTTACTTCTCTATACCTTACCCTAAAGGAGATGTTCCAGAAGACAAAGGAGTTTGTACTGATGTTATTATTCGCGCCTATCGTAAATTAGGAGTAGATTTACAGCAAGAAGTTCATAAAGATATGAAAGCTAACTTTTCATTGTATCCTAAAATATGGGGACTTAAAAATACTGACACTAATATAGACCATAGAAGAGTACCTAATTTAATGACCTTTTTTAAAAGAAAAGGAACTATTAAGAAAACTACTAAAAACCCTAATAATTATTTACCTGGAGATATTGTTTGTTGGAGTTTAGGAGGAGGGTTAACTCATATTGGGATAGTTTCATCTAAAAAATCGCCAACCAATAATCAACAATACTTGATAGTACATAACATTGGAGCTGGTCAAGTTTTAGAAGATTGTTTATTCAATTTTAAAATTATTGGTCATTACAGCTATAAGAACAAATAAACTATAGTAATTTACCATCTACTTCTTTATTTTTGCTACTTATGAACAGAGATTATTCACTAAACGAATTAACAGCTGTAGCTGAAGAAATCATAGCTACTGCCCGCCATAAAACACTGCTCTTTTTTGGTGATATGGGCGTTGGTAAAACAACTTTAATTAAAGAGATATGTAATGTTTTAGGAGTGGAAGATATTGCCCACTCTCCTACTTTTTCGTTGGTAAACGAATACAAAACCAACTCAGGTAAAACCGTATACCACTTTGATTTTTACCGTATTGAAAATGAAGAAGAAGCTTATGATATGGGCATTGAAGATTATTTATACAGTAATAACTGGTGTTTGGTTGAATGGCCAGAAAATATTAAAAATTTACTACCTTTAGATACTGTTTCAATATCAATTAGTCTGTTAGAAAATGGGCTACGAAACATTCAATTAAAAACTAACTAAATTTAAATGGGGTCTATTTCACCTTTTACCAAAGAGCAGTTAATGCCACAAACCGAAATGCTTGAAATTAAAAAGCAAAAAGGAGAATTATTTATAGGGTTGCCAAAGGAAACTTATTTTGAAGAAAAACGAATTAGTTTATCTCCTGATGCTGTAGCTGCATTGGTGACTCATGGACATAGAATTGTAATTGAAACTGGTGCTGGAGAGGGTGCCAATTATAGTGATAAAGAATACTCTGATGCGGGTGCCAAAATATCATATGATGTAAAAGAAGCTTTTGCTTGTAATATTGTTTTAAAAGTAGAACCGCCCTCATTAGAAGAAATTCAAATGTTAAATCCTCAAACAGTTTTAATTTCTGCTCTACAATTAAAAACACAAAACAAAAAATACTTTGAAGCACTTGCAAAAAAACGAATAACTGCAATTGCTTTTGATTATATTAAAGATGAACACGGTGTTTTTCCTATTGTAAAATCACTAAGTGAAATAGCAGGAATTGCGTCTATGCATATTGCTGCTGAACTTATGACAGCCTCTAATGGTGGTAACGGTTTATTATTAGGAAATATCGGGGGGGTTCCTCCTACCGATGTCGTTATTTTAGGAGCAGGAACCGTTGGTGAGTTTGCCGCTAAAACAGCCATAGGCTTAGGCGCAAGAGTTAAAGTTTTTGATAATTCGATAACAAAACTTCGCAACTTACAATCGTGTGTACAAGCGCCTATTTATACGTCAACCATACAACCTAAAACCCTACAAAAAGCTTTAATGCGCTGTGATGTAGCTATTGGAGCAATTAGAGGTAAAGATCGCTCTCCTGTGGTTGTTACTGAAGATATGATTGAACAAATGAAGGATGGGGCAGTTATTGTTGATGTAAGTATTGATAGAGGTGGGTGTTTTGAGACTTCTCAAGTAACTACGCATAGCAAACCTACTTTTGCCAACCATGGAGTGATTCATTATTGTGTTCCGAATATTCCTTCTAGATACTCAAGAACAGCCTCGGTGTCTATTAGCAATATATTTACACCTTATTTATTAGAAATTGCTGAAGAAGGAGGTTTTGAAAACGCCGCTCGTTTTGATAAAAGCTTGCGTAATGGAATGTATTTTTACCACGGAATTTTAACGAATAAGACTGTAGCTGACTGGTTTGATTTGCCTTATAGAGACATTAATTTATTAATTTTATAATTCGATTTTACTTACTTTTGCATTTCAATTTTTAAATTATGCAGTGGTTAAAACGTGTTGGTTATTATTTAATAGGAATTGCCCTAGGTAGTTTGGTTGTTCTTTTTATTTGGAAAGGTAAAGATGTCTCATTCGATTACGGAATGGATGCCCGCACCTTAAAAACTATCCGAATAAAAAAACGTTTGTTTTCTAACAATGCGCAGCAAATATTGGCTACTTCAAAAGTCGATACTGCTACCATTTCTACTATTTTAAGCCACGGAGATGTAAATTTTGGAAAGAGTAAGCCTCGATTAAAGCCTTGTGCTGAGTACTTTATAACCGGAAAAGACAGTTTAAATCACATTGACTTATACGTTATACGCTGTGACTCTACAGCAACAATTGATAAGATAACAATTAACAACTAACAATTTTTATACTTGTCGTATAAACCTATTTTATTTACTATCATAGGAATTATCTTTTCTAGTCTCTTTTGTTTGGTTGTTTGTCTTTTTGCCCCAGAAATATAATCTGTAAATTCTCTTTGTTTACTTAAAGTAAATTCGTTAAAAGTTTCTTTTAGCCTATTATTGTTGTCCAATTCCAGCTGTAATTCCTCAGGAATTAGTAAAGGCTTTGTGTTCTTTTTTGCTTTTAATTCTTTTCCTTCTTCAGTATTTCTAATAGCTTCTAATACATATTGTTTAATAAGTACGGTATCAATCTCACCCAATTCATTAAATCGCCATTGACGCATTGCTTGTGTTTTACCTTCTTGGGCATTGATCAACACTTGGTCTTTATCTATTAAAAAACACCCCTGAAAAAACCACAAGCCGCAATAATTTTTAAAAGCCGATAAACCTACGATATTCTTCCCTTTATATACGTATACAGGAGCCCCCCATTTGATAATTTCTTCAAGAGGGAGTTCTAGAAAAACAGAACGCAAGAGGTTTAACTCTTGCGTCCACTTACTTTTATCTTGTATATAGTGTGTTACTTTAGGATTCATTATGCTATTTGCTCTTCTAAAGACACCATCCAGTTTACACCAAACTTATCTCTTAACATACCAAACTTCCCTCCCCAAAAAGCTTCATCAAAAGGCATCATTACGAAAGCTCCATCAGAAGAAAGTCCATTAAAAATAGCCACGGCTTCATCTTCATCTTCCGTATTTATACTTACTGCAAAATTATTCCCTTTGGTAAACGCTTCTTTTTCATTTAAGAAATCTGACCCCATAATAGAGAAATCTCCTGCTTCAACAGTACAATGCATTGTTAATTCCATTGCTTCTTCAGGAACATTTTTACAAACCTCTTCAGGTGCATCTTTAAACTGCATTAACATTGTCATCTCTCCTCCTAAAACATCCGCATAAAAAGTCATTGCTTCTTTGCAGTTTCCATTAAAATGTAAATAAGTACTTGCTTGCATATTATTGAGTTTTTAGTTAGCTATTTCACTAGTAAATTTAATACGCATTAAACGCAATTCTTCATCGTCATAATCTCCATCAAACTCATCCAATGCCTCTTGTATTTTATCGGTTTCAGCATCCATAAAGTACTCGTGAATTTCTTCCTGCTGATCTTCATCAAGTAAATCATCTACTGCATAATCAATATTAAGCTTGGTTCCTGAGAATACAATCGCTTCCATTTCCTTTATCAATTCAGACATTTCTAAACCTTTGGACTTGGCAATATCTTCTAGAGGTAATTTTCTATCAGTATTTTGTATGATATAAAGTTTTAACCCTGAATTAACACCTGTACTCTTCACTATTAAATCATCAGGACGCATAATCTCGTTGTCTTCCACATATTTTGAAATAAGTGCAACGAAATCTTTACCGTATTTTTTAGCTTTTCCCTCTCCAACACCATGAACTTTGGCTAGCTCATCTAATGTTACAGGGTATTTTAATGCCATATCATCTAAAGATGGATCTTGAAAAACAGCAAAAGGCGGAACTCCTAAACGTTTTCCTACAGTTTTCCTTAAATCTTTCAACATAACTACGAGTTTATCGTCTACTCCTCCTGCCGATTTTTCATTCGTAATTATGGTACCATCATCTGCTGTTTTGTATACATGATTTTCTGTCATCATAAACGATGATGGGTTTTTTATAAATGCTTTACCTTCTTTTGTTAGTTTTAAAACACCGTATTGTTCTATTTCTTTCTTTATGAAATCCGCCACTAAAACTTGGCGAATTAAAGCCATCCAATAGTGATTGTCTTTGGCTTTACCAATACCGAAAAAAGGCTGAACATTTGTTCTATGCGACTTTAACAATGCGTTTTCTTTACCAATTATTGTGTTTACAATTTCTTTTGGTTTATACATTTCACTGGTATCTCTTATAACAGAAAGTAAGGTTACTACTTCATCTTTGGCTTCGTGCTTTTTCTTAGGATTTCGCATATTGTCGTCCATATCAGCACCTTCCCCGTTAACTTCATCAAACTCTTCGCCAAAATAGTGTAGTAAATACTTACGTCTATTCATTGAAGTCTCTGCATATCCAACCACTTCTTGTAAAAGTGCATGTCCAACTTCCTGTTCAGCAACAGGTTTGTTCGCCATAAACTTCTCAAGTTTTTCTATATCTTTATACGAATAAAAAGTTAAACAATATCCTTCTCCTCCATCACGTCCTGCTCTACCTGTTTCTTGATAGTAACTCTCTAAACTTTTGGGGATATCATGATGAATGACAAAACGAACATCTGGTTTGTCGATTCCCATACCAAAAGCAATTGTAGCCACTACAACATCGCAATCTTCCATTAAGAACATATCTTGATGTTTTACACGTGTTTTGGCATCTAACCCGGCATGGTAAGGAACTGCATTAATTCCGTTGACTTGTAAAATTTGTGCTATTTCTTCCACTTTTTTACGACTCAAACAATAAATAATACCCGATTTTCCTGGTCGTTGCTTTATAAAACGAATGATATCTTTTTCAACTTCTTTGGTTTTTGGTCGAACCTCATAAAATAAGTTTGACCTGTTAAAAGAAGCCTTAAATACATTTGCATCGGTCATTCCAAGAGTTTTAAGAATGTCCTCTTGTACTTTTTCTGTTGCAGTGGCAGTTAAGCCTATAATTGGCACATTATCAATTTGCTTGATAATGTTTCTTAGATTTCTATACTCAGGTCTAAAATCGTGTCCCCATTCAGATATACAGTGTGCTTCATCAATTGCTACAAATGATATTTTTTGCTTTCTTAAAAACTCCGCATACTCTTCTTTGATTAAAGATTCAGGAGCCACGTACAATAATTTCGTAATTCCCGATTCAATATCTGATTTTACCTGTGCAATTTCCGATTTATTCAACGAAGAATTTAATACATGGGCTATTCCATGGTTTTCAGAAATTCCTCGAATGGCATCTACTTGGTTTTTCATTAAGGCAATTAATGGCGACACCACAATTGCTGTACCCTCTTTCATTAGGGCAGGTAATTGATAACATAGCGATTTACCACCTCCAGTTGGCATAATAACAAATGTATTTTTATTTTCCAATACACTGTTAACTACATCTTCTTGTAGCCCTTTAAACTGGTTAAATCCGAAGATTTTTTTTAATGATCCATATAAATCCGTCTGCTCTTTATTCATCTTCTAATATCAAAAATTAAAAACGAGAACTAATTTACAAAAATTCCCAACAATATATAACGTAAACTTTCTTTTTATTAAAAAAGATTTTCTTCTCAAATATTCCTATTTTTACACTTTAAAAATATACTTAAAACTTTTTTAACTTGAAAGACGCAAACGCTATTCTCTCAACCGCAAAAGAAACTATCCTTTTAGAAAGTAATGCTATTGCTAATTTAGCAAATTTATTAAATAGCTCGTTTACGGACGCTGTTAATTTTATATTTAATTCTAAAGGTCGTGTTATTGTTACTGGTATAGGAAAAAGTGCCAACATTGCGACCAAGATGGTCGCTACTTTTAACTCAACAGGTACGCCAGCTGTTTTTATGCATGCTGCCGATGCCATTCATGGTGACTTAGGAAATGTACAGGAAGATGATATTGTTATTTGTATTTCTAAAAGTGGAAACACTCCGGAAATAAAAGTATTGGTTCCTTTAATTAAAAGTTCTCATAACAAAATTATCGCCATAACAGGAAATCCTGATTCTTTTTTAGGAAAAAATGCTGACTTTTTGTTAAACTCATTTGTTGATAAAGAGGCCTGCCCTAACAACTTAGCGCCTACAACGAGTACTACAGCGCAGTTGGTTTTAGGAGATGCGTTAGCTGTTTGCTTATTAGAGTTAAGAGGTTTTACTAGCAGTGATTTTGCTAAGTATCATCCAGGTGGCGCTTTAGGAAAGCGTTTGTATTTAAGAGTTTCTGATCTTATTAAAAATAACGAATTGCCTAAAGTAAAAAGTACTGATAAAGTTACTCAGGTAATTGTTGAAATTTCAGAAAAACGCTTAGGTGTTACTGCTGTTATTGATGATAATGATAAAATTACAGGAATTATTACTGATGGAGATATTCGAAGAATGCTAAGCAAAACCACTAAAATAGATGAGCTCACTGCTGCTGATATTATGAGTACTACTCCTAAAACAATTGATGTAGATGCAATGGCTGTGGAAGCTTTAGATACTTTAGAAAACAATAATATTACACAAATATTGGTTACCGATACCGATTGTAGTTATGTTGGAGTTGTACACTTACATGATTTAATTAAAGAAGGAATATTTTAAGATGGCACAAAAAGAAATGTCTTTTTTAGACCATCTTGAAGAACTCAGATGGCATCTAGTAAGAAGTTTTGCAGCAATTTTTATTATTGCTATTGTAATTTTTGCTAATATTAATTTTGTTTTTAATGAGATTCTTTTAGCCCATTTGAAACCCGATTTTGCAACCTATCAATTCTTTTGTAGAGTATTTTCTTCTATGGGAATTGACAGTAGTTTTTGTACAATCAAATTCAAACAAACACTACAAGCTTTAAATCCTACTCAGCAATTAATGACAGGAATTTGGTCTTCTCTAATTCTAGGTTTTGTCGTTGCCTTTCCTTATATTTTATGGGAGTTTTGGCGATTTATAGCTCCTGGATTGCACGAAAGCGAAAAGAAAAAATCAAAAGGGTTTATTTTTACTTCTTCTTTCCTATTCTTTTTAGGAATTTTGTTTAGTTATTATGTTATTTTACCTATGTCTGTATATTTCTTTTACAATTTTGAAATATCAGACGCCATACAAAACAACTTTAAATTAGAGGCTTACATTGGTCTTATTACTAACACATTATTAGGTGTTGCTATATTTTTTGAACTCCCTGTAGTTATTTTCTTTTTATCAAAAATAGGATTGATTACCCCAGAATTTTTACGAAAGTATCGCAAACACGCATTAATCGTAGTATTGGTACTGTCTGCAATTATTACGCCTCCAGATGTGGCTAGCCAAGTAATTGTATCGGTACCTATCATGATTTTATATGAAATGAGTATTTACGTTTCAAAATTTGTCATAAAACAACAACAAAAAAATGTCACAAAAAGTCCAAGAGTTTAACGACTATCGTGCTAAAATGAACGAAAAGATTTTAGCGTCAGATAATAAAGTAATCAAACGTATTTTTAATCTAGACACGAATGCTTTTACCGAAGGGCATTTACCTGTTAAAACTAAAGAGTTACTAGGATTGGTAGCATCGGCTGTACTACGCTGTGATGATTGCATTGCGTATCACTTAAAAACAGCTTACGAAAATGGAGTTACCAAAGAAGAAATGATGGAAACCATGAGTATTGCTACATTAGTTGGCGGAACTATTGTAATTCCTCATTTACGAAGAGCTGTAGAGTTTTGGGAAGCTTTAGAAAACGGAGCTTAATTTTGTGTATAAGTTGATTTAAGAAGTTTTTAAGAAACAGTTTTGTTACTTTTATCCCTTAATCAATTCCATCATTAACAATAATAAATGAAGTTAAGAGCAGACAACATACAAAAGATATACGGTAGTAGAAAGGTCGTAAAAGGAATTTCTTTAGAAGTTGAGCAAGGTGAAATTATTGGATTATTAGGCCCTAACGGAGCCGGTAAAACAACCTCTTTCTACATGATTGTAGGTATGATTAAACCTAACGATGGTCATATTTTTTTAGATCATGAAGAAATTACCACCGACGCTATGTACAAACGTTCTCAAAAGGGAATTGGTTATTTAGCACAAGAAGCTTCTGTTTTTAGAAAACTTTCTGTAGAAGACAACATTATGTCGGTTCTTGAATTTACCGATAGAACCAAAGCCGAAAGAAAACAACGCTTAGAAGAATTGATTGATGAATTTAGTTTAGGACATGTGCGTAAAAACCGCGGTGATTTATTATCTGGAGGTGAGCGTCGTAGAACAGAAATAGCCCGTTGTTTGGCTTCCGACCCTAAATTTATTTTATTGGATGAGCCGTTTGCTGGTGTAGACCCAATTGCTGTAGAAGATATTCAAGGGATTGTTGCGCAATTGAAGAATAAAAATATCGGTATTTTAATTACCGATCATGATGTACAAGCAACGTTGGCCATTACAGATAGAACCTACTTAATGTATAATGGAGGGATTTTAAAAGAAGGAACTCCAGAAGAACTTGCTGAAGACGAAACTGTTCGCAGGGTATATCTTGGAAAAGATTTTGAGCTTAAAAAGAAAAAGTTTGATAATCAAGCTGTAACACAAAATCACTTCATAATTGAGAATGCAACAGAAGAAGACCTTTTCTCTTCTTTCTCTAAAGTTTACAATATCCATCATTTAAAAGAAGGCTTTAAACTATATAGAAAAAAAGGAAATGTTAATTCATTTCTTGTTATACCAGCTGATACTATGAGTTTTATAGATTTCTGTAATTTATGCATCGATTTAGAGGGGTTAAATGCAAAAGGAAACATCAAAGTATCCGACCACAACTATAAAAAAATAGCTAATTACAATGATTGGTGTAACTTTGAAATAGCCTCTGATAAGATAATACTAACCAATAGAAATAACGAAAACTGGGATATTTACAAAAAAGGAGCGTTTTCAAAAAATAAACTTATGGATAAAGCCTTTGCTGAAGATAAAATATCTTTAGACAATTATCATTTTATAAGTAACATTTTTGAACCTCAAAAAAACACATAAAATATTTTCTCAATCCAACTAAAAAAAAAACACGTTAAATCAACGTGTTTTTTGTTTTATGTAAAATGTTTTTTGAATCTATTTTGAAGAAAGTTTTTTATCTGAATTATTTACTATAGATAGTACGATATAAGAAAGTATAATCATAGGAATTGCTACTATTTTTAGCGTCACAATTAATATAACTGACAAAACTAAAAACACATACTTAATCACATTATCTTTAAAATAAAAGTTTTTAAACTTTAGAGAAAATAACGGAATTTCAGCATTCATTAAGTAGGTGAACAATACTGTAATTAATATTAAAAAATATTGATTTTCAATAAACCCTACTAAAAACGATTCTTTATCAAATTGGGCAATTAATGGCAGTGAAATAACAAACAAACTCATAGCTGGTGTTGGTACACCAATAAAACTATCTGATTGACGTACATCAATATTAAACTTAGCCAGCCTGTACCCCGCTCCTAGCGTTAATAACAGCCCTAAATATGGTAAATTACTACCTGTTGCACCGTACTCATCAACTCCAAAATACCCAACAGCATCTACGTCTAAAGCATTTACCAACATTTGCATCATTACTATTCCTGGCACCACGCCACTCGTTACCATATCAGCTAAACTATCTAGTTGTTTTCCTAACTCGCCTTGCACTTTTAGCATACGAGCGGCAAAACCATCAAAAAAATCAAAAAGTATTCCTAGCATTACCAAGATTGCTGTAGCAAAAAAATCACCTTTTATAGCAAAAATAGTAGCAATAGTACCACATAGTAAGTTTCCTAAAGTTAATAAATTGGGAATATATTTTTTGATATTCATAGTACTCATAATTTACAGCTAAAATAAGAAATCATTCAATGGCTTTTACATTTTAGCTATTTTTTGTCATATTTGTTTAAAAAGCTATCACATAGTATTATGCCAATTATATCAAATACATTTTCTCCTAGTTTTCCTTTTAAAAGTGCTCACTTTAACACTGTTTATCGTCCTTTATTTATGAAAGACACTATTGAGTATCAAAGAAAAAGAATTACAACTTGGGATGCAGATTTTATTGATTTAGACTTTTCTTTGGTCGATTCTAACACACTCGTATTATTAATTCATGGATTAGAAGGGAGCTCTCAATCAAATTATATGATTACAACATCTAATTATTTAAACACTATTGGTTTTGATACAGTTTGTATGAATTTAAGAGGTTGTAGTGGAGAAGATAATTTACTTTTAGAAACTTACCATAGTGGAAAAACTGATGATGTAGCGTTTATTATTAAGTACCTAAAAAACAATTATAACTACGAGAATATTGTTGTTATTGGTTATAGTTTAGGAGGAAATTTGGCTTTGAAATACTTAGGAGAATATAGCAATATTCCTTCAGAGGTAAAAGGAGGTATTGCTGTTTCTGTTCCCGTAGACTTGACTTCTTCTCAAGCCGAATTAAACAAACTCAAAAACAAAATTTACCTAAATGAGTTTTTACGCACTATGAAATTAAAACTCTTACAAAAAGCTGAAAAGTTCCCTGATTTTCAGCTCGACAAAGAGCTTTTATTCAAGGCAAGTAAATTCCGACATTTAGAAAAACAATATACTGTTCCTGTTTTTGGTTTTGATAGTTCAGAAGATTACTGGCAAAAAGCAAGCGCAAAACCTTTTATTCCAGAAATTAAAGTTCCTACGCTACTTATAAATGCTTTAGACGATAGTTTTTTATCACAAGAATGCTATCCAATAAAGGAAGCTAAAGAAATGAAGAACTTCCATTTACTTACTCCTAATTACGGGGGACATGTAGGGTTTATGTCTTCTTTTTCTAACACAGAAAACAGATGGTTAGAGCAACAAATTGGTGTTTTTATCCAAGAAGTTATCGGCATAAGACACGCACACAATATCCATAAAAACCTTTAGTTATGTAAATTGTATTTATGATATTTGTACCATACCAAGTTTTAACTTATGATGATAAAAAAAAATATTTTTTTTCTTTTTGCTTTCCTTACTATAAACACTATAGTTTGTCAAAGAGTTAACACTTTAGAGTTATCTAAATTTTCACAAATCAGTATTATCACCTCAGGTCCTGGTGAAGCCTTATATGAAAAGTTTGGACATACAGCAATTCGAGTAAAAGACCCTGTGTTACAACTAGATTTACTTTATAACTACGGTATTTTTGATTTTGATGATCCTAATTTTTATGTAAACTTTACCAAAGGTTATATGAAATATAAATTAGCACGTTATCCGTTTCATTTATCTTTAAAAAGTGCTCAACAAGACAAACGTTGGGTTAAAGAACAAATTTTAAATTTAACTCAACTTCAAAAAAATAAGTTTTTCCAATTTTTAGAAACAAACGTACTACCAGAGAATGCAAGCTATTTTTACGATCCTTTTTTTAATAATTGTGCTACAAAACCACGTGATATAATTCAAAAGGTTACAGGGGGGCATTTAGTGTTCAAGGAAACTTTTATTACTAAAAAACAATCTCTGAGGCAATTGATGAACAAAGAAATTAATCCGAATACATGGGGAAGTTTAGGAATTAATATCGCATTGGGAAGTAAATTAGATAAAACAGCAACACCTTCAGAATATTTATATCTACCTGATTATGTTTTTGAAGCTTTAAAAGTATCTAGGATAATTAAAGATGAAAAAGAAGAAGATGTAGTACAAAAAACTAATATCTTGCTCGATTTTAAAGAAAAAGAATCAAAAAGTGATGCTCTTAGTCCGTTTTTAATTCTTCTATTATTCTCGCTACTGGGATTATTTGTTACGTATAAAGACATCAAAAACTCTAAAAGAAGTAAATGGCTTGATGTTACTTTATTTTTTATGACAGGGGCTTTGGGTTTACTAATTGTATTCTTATGGTTCTTTACCAATCACTCCACAGCTCCAAATAACTTTAACTTTTTATGGGCGTTTGCTCCAAATATTATTATCGCCTTTTTCTTGTTAAAAAAAGAACCTCCAATTTGGATTCACAAATACTGCCTCGTTCTACTCTTTTTTTTAATAGCGATACCAATTGTGTGGCTCACTAAAATACAGTTATATACCTATCCTATGATTCCTCTATTGGTCTTACTTGGAATTCGTTACTGGTATTTACAAAAAACTTTGAAGTGCTAATTCATACCCTTTCAAGCCAAAACCAAAAATAACTCCTTTGGCATTTGGGGCTATATAGCTTACATGACGAAACTCTTCACGAGCATGTATATTAGAAATGTGCACTTCAACAACAGGAGTATCTATTCCTTTCACTGCATCTCCAATACCAACAGAAGTATGGGTATAAGCAGCTGCATTAAGAATTATCCCCTCATATTCAAAACCAACTTCCTGCAGTTTATCTATTATTTTTCCTTCGATATTTGATTGATAATACTCTAACTGAATATCTACATATTTATTTTTTAATTCTTTCAAATAGTCTTCAAAAGTGCTTGCTCCGTAAATAGTTGGTTCACGTTTCCCTAATAAATTTAAATTAGGTCCGTTGATGATGATGATTTTTTTCATTCTTAATATTATCTAAAGTAAAAATACTCTTTTTAACTTTTAAGCATAAAAAAAAGGAAGCTAAATTGCTTCCTTTTTTACTTATTATAGAGTTTCTTATTATAAAGAAAAAGAATAAGTTCCTCCAATTCCTACTGTAGAAGCTGTAGCTCCATCAAGAGCAACACCTGTATAATCTACGTGTAAGGTAATTTTTTCACTTACTTGGTAACCTACGATTGGTCTGTAATAAAAACCGCTTTCAGCACCTGAAGGTCTAACTCCAATACCGTACCCTAAATCAGCTCCTACTGAAAATTTATCAGTAAAATTATAACGAGCTGCAGCAGCAACTGGTAAAAAAGCATAATCAGCTCCTTCTCCGTTAAAGTGTAAATAAGATACTGATGGTCCAACTTTAAAGTTTTCAGCAACATTAAATAAATAGTTCGCTTCAATAGCTCCAGTTACATCATATCCATCTGCATCACCTACAGGTAATCCAATAGTTCCACCAACGTTTAATTGTCCTTCTTGTGCATTAACAGCTAAACCTAAAGCCATCATAGCAACTACTAAAAATTTTTTCATAATTTTTGTTTTTATAAGTTTTATTTTGAGCCGGCAAAGATACATCTAAATAAGTTTCCAATAACTCTTTTTTTCAATAAAAATAGGACATAAAGCAGGTTTTTTTACATAAAACACTAAGGACAAAAAAGTTAGCTAAAAAAAATAAGGATTAAAAAAAGGGAGGCAAAATTGCCTCCCTTTTTTTATTTTATTGACTCTATTTATACTACAGTCCAAATACAACCCCTAATCCTAAATTAGCTATTGTACCACCTTCAACACTAACTCCAGAATATGAAACTTGAATAGACGTATTATCTGAAACACTATACCCTACTAATGGTCTGTAATGAAATCCACCATCATTTTCATCAGGACTTATACCTACTGCGTAACCCAAATCTAAGCCTACAACGAATTTTTCAGAAGCATTAAAACGTGCCGCCGCCGCGATAGGTAAAAAAGTAGCATCTTTAACGTTAAAACCTGCTATCTCGCCACCAAAATAATGAGAGTAAGAAACTGAAGGCCCTAATTGAAAGTTATCAGAAACGCTAAATAAATAATTAGCTTCCAAACCTATTGCAAAATCGTAACCTGTATCTGCATCTGCCACTGGTATACCAATACTTGCTCCTAAATTAAATTTCCCTTCTTGTGCGTTAGCAGTTAATCCTACAGCTACCATAGCAATTACTAATAATAATTTTTTCATAATTTATAATTTTATAATTTTAATTTTGAAGCCGAAAATAATTCTATTTTTTTATTTTCATAACATTTTTTACTAAAAGAACAGTATTTTTTTTAATGAATTGGGAACAAGCTATATCTGATTATATTAATTTTTTAAAAATTGAAAGAGGGCTTTCAAAAAACTCTATCGACAGTTATCAAAGAGATGTAAAAAAACTCGCCTTATTTGTAAATGATTTAGGTACTCCCCTGTCTCCTATTTACATAAGTCATGAAATTTTACAACAGTTTATTTATGAAACAAGCAAACATATCAACGCTCGTAGTCAAGCTCGTTTAATTTCTGGCTTACGTAGTTTTTTTGATTATTTAGTTTTTGAAGATTACCGTAAAGATAATCCTACAGATTTAATTGAAAGTCCTAATATTACAAGAAAACTTCCTGATACTTTAGAAAAAGAAGATGTGGACAAGCTAATTGCTGCTATTGATTTAAGTCATCCTCAAGGAGAACGTAACAAAACTCTTATTGAAACCATTTACAGTTGTGGTCTTCGTGTGAGTGAATTAATTAACTTACAACTTTCAGACTTGTTTTTTAATGACGGTTACATACGTATCCTAGGAAAAGGGAATAAATATCGCTTTGTTCCTATACATATCACTACAATTCATAGGCTTACCTTTTATATTAAGGAAATCAGGTCGCAAATTACTCCAAAGAAAGAAGATGAAGATATCGTTTTTTTAAACAGAAGAGGCAAGCGATTAACTAGACAAATGATTTTTATCATTTTAAAAGAGTTAGCTCAAAAAATACACCTTCAAAAAAGTATTGGACCACACACCCTACGACATTCTTTTGCTACTTACTTACTAAAGCATGGAGCTGATTTACGTGTTATTCAACAATTATTAGGACATGAAAGTATTACAACTACCGAAATTTATGTGCATTTAGATAACAGTTACCTTAAAGAAGTTGTTGAGTTACATCACCCTAGAAGTGATTTTAATCTAAAAGAAGAGGAAGAATAAACGAAACTATTGGGTACAAAAAAAGGCAAGCTACCTACATCACACCGCTACGACCTAATACCCTTGCTGCGTTCCCGCCCTGGGGGATTCAAAGGGAGCTGGTTGTGTAGGACTTGCCGATGCAAATTTACAACCATTTTTTCGTAAAAAACAATAAAATTTCAATAAAAAAACTGTAACATTTCTAAGTTTTTGAATACTAATAGTTTGTTATTTGTTTTTTTGCTTTTACAGCTCTTAAACAAACGTAACATTAAAAAAAGAATATATTTGTATCACTAACTAAATTCACACAATGGAACATCAAGCAAACAGTAAAAACATTATTTTAAACTATGGATTAACCTACGGAGGAGTTATCGTTTTAACCAACCTTATAATTTACGCTTTAGGTATGACCTTCGATACTGTAGGAGGAATAATTAATATGATTGTATTAGCTGCATGTATTATTGCCCTTCCTATTTTAGCTATTAAAAAATTTAAAAAGGACAATGGTTCTTTTTTAACTTGGGGAGAAGCTTTAAAAATAGGTGTAGGTGTTGTTGCTGTTGGCGCTTTAATAAGTATTATCTACAGTCATATTTTTACAGGACTAATTGAGCCCAATTTTTATAGTCAATTAAACGAATTTCAAACTCAAAAATTATTAGATGCCGGATTAACAGACGAACAAGTTGATACGCAATTAGCTATGCAAGCTAAGTTTCAAGGAACTCTTATTGGAGATGCATTAGGTTTATTATTTTATATTTTCCTTGGTTTTGTAGTTTCAGCTATTACAGGAGCTGTGATGAAAAAGACAGAAGAAGAACAATACTAAAACATAGTTTAAGTAAGTTAACGTTTTTCATAAAAGTAATACTTCGTAACTTTACCTTTTTAAACTTTGAATAAAAAATATGGATATATCGGTTGTAATACCACTTCTTAATGAAGAAGCGTCTTTACACGAGTTACACGATTGGATTGCAAAAGTTATGCAATCCAATCAGTTTTTATACGAACTCATTTTTATTGATGATGGTAGCACAGATACTTCTTGGAGTGTTATTGAAGAACTATCGGCAAAAAACAAGTCTGTAAAAGGAATTCGTTTTCAAAAAAACTACGGAAAATCACAAGCTTTAGACGCAGGTTTTGGTTTAGCACAAGGCCGTGTAGTTATTACCATGGATGCTGACTTACAAGACAGTCCAGATGAAATTCCAGAACTATATACGCTCATTACAAAAGAAAACTTCGATTTAATTTCTGGATGGAAGAGAAAACGCTACGATAACGTAATTACTAAAAACATTCCATCTAAGCTGTTCAATTGGGCGGCTCGAAAAACATCAGGACTAAAATTACATGATTTTAATTGCGGACTAAAGGCCTATAAAAATGAGGTCGTAAAAGCAGTAAAAGTAAGCGGTGAAATGCATCGATACATTCCTGTTTTAGCTAAAAATGAAGGCTTTAATCGCATTGATGAAAAAATAGTTCAACACCAAGCTCGTAAATATGGTGTTACCAAATTTGGTATGGATCGTTTTGTGAATGGTTTTTTAGATTTAATTACCATTTCTTTTTTGTCTAAGTTTGGAAAACGACCTATGCATTTCTTCGGTTTATGGGGTACTCTTATGTTCATTTTCGGATTTTTGGCGGCTTTTTTTATTGGTATTGTGAAAATTTACCACCTTTCTAAAGGCATCAAAGCAATATTAGTTACCAACAATCCTTGGTTTTACATCGCGTTAACCTCTATGATTTTAGGGACTCTTTTATTTTTAGCTGGTTTCTTAGGAGAATTAATAATTAAGAGTAATCCGCAACAAAAACATTACAAAATTAAAGAACAACTAAATTTTTAAACCCGTACCTTTGTACGTTTTTTAATTTGATACATGGAAGAGATTTTAAACAGTGCTAAACAGTGGCTTTCTAATACTTTTGATTCAGAAACCCAACAAGAAATTCAACAACTAATAAACACCAATGCTGACGATTTAGCTGATCGTTTTTATAAAAACTTAGAATTTGGAACTGGCGGAATGCGTGGAATTGTTGGTGCTGGAACCAACAGAATTAACAAATATACTTTAGGTAAAGCTACCCAAGGGCTTAGCAATTACTTGCATAAAACACTCCCTAACAAAACCTTACAAGTAGCCATCGGTTACGACTGTCGTCACGACAGTGAGTGGTTAGCTAAAGTAGTTGCCAATGTGTTATCTGCAAACAACATTCGAGTATACTTATTTGAAGATATGCGTCCTACACCAGAGTTATCATTTGCAGTAAATTATTTAGGTTGTGATGCTGGAATTGTCTTAACCGCTTCCCACAATCCACCAGAATATAATGGATACAAAGTGTACTGGAATGATGGCGGGCAAATTGTGCCTCCACAAGACACTGAAATTATCAATGAGGTAAACTCCTTAGCTTTTTCTGAAGTCAATTTCAATGCAAAAGAAGAATTGATAACTTCTATCGGAAGCGAAATTGACGAAGCTTTTTGGAAAGCTTCTTTAGCTAACGGGACTTTTGATATACAAGGTCGTAAAGATTTAAAAATTGTGTTTACATCTTTACATGGAACCTCTATCAAATTAATTCCTGAAGTTTTAGAACGCGCAGGATATACACAGGTTCATATTGTTGAAGAACAAGCCATTCCTGACGGAGATTTCCCTACTGTTGAGTCTCCAAACCCAGAAGAACCTGCAGCTCTTAAAATAGCGGTTGACTTAGCCAATGAACTTGCGGCTGATATCGTATTAGGAACCGATCCTGATTCAGATAGAATAGGTATTGCCGTAAGAGATATGGATGGAAACATGACCTTATTAAACGGAAATCAAACCATGAGTATGATGACCGACTTCTTAATAAACGATTGGGAAAAACAAGGAAAATTGAACGGAAAGCAATTTGTGGGTTCTACCATTGTTTCTACTAATTTAGTCAATGAGATTGCCAATTCTTATGGTGTGGAAACCAAAGTTGGCTTAACTGGTTTTAAATGGATCGCGAAAATGATTAAAGACCATCCTGAACTTAACTTTATTGGTGGTGGAGAAGAAAGTTTTGGCTATATGGTAGGAGATTTTGTACGTGATAAAGACGCGGTTACTTCTGCCCTACTCGCTTGTGAAATTGCTGCCAATGCAAAAGCCAATAACAGTTCTTTTTATGAAGAGTTATTAAATTTATATACACGCCATCATTTTTATAAAGAACATTTAATTTCTCTCGTAAAAAAAGGCATGGACGGTGCACAACAAATCAAACAAATGATGGTTGATTTACGCAACCATCCATTAACTGAAATAGATGGTTCTAAGGTTGAATACTTATTCGATTATCAAGCTTCAACAAGAAAAAATTTAATCACTGGTGAAGAAACAACAATTGATATTCCTAAATCAAACGTATTAATTTACCTTACAGAAGACGGAACTAAAATTGCTGCTCGCCCAAGTGGTACTGAACCAAAAATTAAATTTTACTTTAGTGTTAAACGTAAATTATATGATATTTCCAATGCTAAGGCAGTAGAAGAAGAATTGAATAATAAAATTCAACGAATTATCAAACAACTAAATTTCTAGTGAGTAGTTTTAAAAAAATAGTAAATTTTGCCAAACCGTATAAAAAGTATGCTTTTTTAAACATCTTTTTTAATGTGCTTTATGCGGTATTTAATGTCTTATCAGTATTAGCTTTTATTCCTGTTTTAGGAATTTTATTTGGTAAAGAAGAAATCGTAACAAGCCAACCTAGTTATAATGGAATAACCTCTATATATGATTATGTGCAAGGTAGCCTCAATTATAAAATATCTCAAATGATTGAGAGTGGTGGTTCAGAAAGGGCATTGCTTTTTGTTAGTTTAACAACTTTATTCTTGTTTTTCTTTAAAAACCTTTTTAGATACCTCGCTTCTTATACGTTGGTTTTTTTACAGACAAATACGATAAAAGATATTCAATCTTCTATGTTTGCTAAGTATATTTCACTACCTATTTCATTTTTTTCAGAAAAAAGAAAAGGAGATGCTATAGCGAGAATTACATCAGATGTCCACACAATACAATTCACCTATCTTTCTTCTTTTGAAACTATTGTTAGAGAGCCCTTAACTATTGTTTTTACTTTAATTTCCATGTTTGCTATTAGTGTTAAACTTACACTTTTTGTATTCCTACTATTACCTATTTCTGGTTTTATTATTTCTACAGCTAGTAAAAAACTAAAAGCATCATCTTCTAATTTTCAGAAAGAGAATGGGTATTTTTTATCTATAGTTGATGAAGCTTTGGGGGGATTGAAAATAATTAAAAGTTTTACCGCAGAAAAAGCCATCAACTCAAAAGTAGGAAAATCTATTAATAATCTTTTTGGCTTAATGACAAGCTTGAAACATCGGCAAATGATAGCTTCTCCTTTAAGTGAGTTTTTAGGTACAGTAACTATTGTTGCTATTCTTTGGTTTGGAGGAAAACTTGTTCTTACAAGCGGCAGTACTTTACAGCCTCAAGAATTTTTTGGCTATATCGGTTTGTTTTATTTAATTCTAAACCCTGCTAAAGCTATTTCAACAGCTATGTATGGAATTCAGCAAGGAAGTGCTTCTGCTGATAGAATTTTTGAGATTTTAGAAACCCAAAACCCTATTGAAGATACAGCTAATGCTATAGATAAAATAGCTTTTGATGCAGAAATAGAATTTAAAAATATTTCTTTTAAATATCAAGATGATTACGTTTTGCAAAACTTCTCCTTAACAATACCCAAAGGAAAAACGGTTGCGCTTGTTGGGCAATCAGGAAGTGGAAAATCGACATTAGCTAATTTAATTACTCGTTTTTACGATGTTGATTCTGGAGAAATTCTTATTGATGGAGTTAACATAAAAAACATAAAAAAGGAATCTCTTCGTAACTTAATGGGAATGGTTACACAAGACTCTATTCTCTTTAATGATTCGGTTAAAAATAACATTCTTTTAGGCAAGGAAAACACTACTGAAGAGGAAGTGATTAAGGCTTCAAACGTAGCAAATGCCCATGAGTTTATAAAAGATTTACCGAACAAGTATGACACTAATATTGGTGATGGAGGAAACATGCTTTCTGGTGGGCAAAAACAACGTTTAAGTATTGCTAGGGCTGTATTAAAAAACCCTCCTATTATGATTTTAGATGAGGCCACCTCTGCTTTAGATACTGAAAGCGAACAGTTAGTTCAACAAGCCTTAGATAAAATGATGGAGCACCGTACTTCTTTAGTCATTGCTCATAGACTATCAACCATTCAAAAAGCAGACAATATTGTTGTTCTTAGAAAAGGAAAAATAGTAGAACAAGGAAAACACGAAGAATTACTCGATAAAAATGGAGAGTATTTTAAACTCGTATCCATGCAATCATTAGGATAATAAAAAAGAGAAGCAATTTTGCTTCTCTTTTTTTATTATTGATTTATTTTTAATCCTAACTGTGCTCCTTTTTCCAACATAAACTGGTAAGAAGCCTCGTGTTCATTAGGTATTTTACCATCTAAAATAGCTTCTTTTATCGCTTCTTTTATCTGACCTATTTCTCTACAAGGCTGCAAATTGAAAGCTTTCATTATTTCTTCTCCTGTAATTGGAGGCTGAAAATTACGCACTCTATCACGTTCTTCTACTTCTTTAATTTTTTGACGAACGATTTCAAAATTTTTGTGATAACGTTTAAATTTCTTCGGATTTTTAGTCGTAATATCTGCTTCGCATAAGGTCATCAACGCATCTACATCATCTCCTGCATCAAAAATTAAACGGCGCACAGCTGAATCTGTCACTTCACTTGCCAAAACAATCGGACGAGAGCTTAACAGTACCATTTGCTGAACAAACTTCATCTTATTATTTAACGGCATTTTTAAACGTTTAAATAGCTTATATACCATTTTCGACCCTACAAATTCATGAGAATGAAAGGTCCACCCTATTTTTTTGTGATAACGCTTGGTTGGGGCTTTGCCTATATCGTGCAACAATGCTGCCCAACGAAGCCAAACATCCTCCGTATTTTTAGCGATGTTATCAACTACTTCTAAGGTATGGTAAAAATTATCTTTGTGTTTTTGTCCCTCTACCTCTTCTACCCCTTTTAAAGCGGTTAATTCAGGTATAATTCGATCTAATAAGCCTGTTTTTTCAAGTAATAAGAATCCAGTTGATGGCACTGGGGCTTCCAAAATTTTATTCAGTTCAACCACAATGCGCTCACGAGTAATAATTTCAATTCTCGAAGCATTTTTTGTTATTGCATGTAATGAGTGTTCTTCAATTTCAAAGCTCAATTGAGTAGCAAAACGAATGGCACGCATCATGCGTAGTGGATCGTCAGAATAGGTAATATCTGGATCTAAGGGAGTTCTGATAATTTTAGCTTCCAAATCAGCCATCCCTCCAAAAGGATCAAGTAACAATCCGAAATCAGCTTCATTCAAACTTAAGGCCAATGCATTGATTGTAAAATCTCTTCTGTTTTGATCGTCTTGTAAGCTTCCTTCAGAAACTTTAGGATTTCTACTTTCTGCTGAATACGACTCTTTACGTGCACCAACAAACTCCACTTCTATTTCTTGAAAACGCAACATAGCGGTTCCATAAGTTTTAAAGACTTGAACTTTTGGTTTATTTGGTAGTAATTCAGCTACTTTTTGGGCTAACTCTATTCCACTTCCCACCGCTACTACATCTACATCTTTGGCGGTACCACGTTGTAAGATAAAATCACGTACAAAGCCACCGATTACATAACTCTCTAGTTGTAATTCTTTAGCGGCTTGGGATATATATTGAAATATTTCTGCAGAAATTGCTTCCTTAAAATATTGTTTTTGCATACAAATTATTCTCTAATCACAATAACATCATCTCCTTCAATTTTTAAAATCGTTGAAGATTTTTCTGCTATTTTCTCTTGATGCAAATCTACCACATAATCTACATTCTTTAAAATTGCTTCGCTTATTTCTGAAAATGATTTTGGTGTGGGCTCTCCACTTACATTTGCAGAAGTAGAAACAATAGGCTTTCCAAATTCTTTAATTAGCTGAATACAAAACGGATCCTTTGGAATACGAATAGCAATTGTATCATCTACAGCAATAGTGTTAGCGGCTAATTCTTTCGGGTTATTGTAAATAATTGTAGTAGGTTTTACTGATGTCTTTAAAATTTCCAAAGCTTTTTCAGGGATATTTCCTACATGTTTTTGCAACATTTCAATAGAGGCTACCAAAATAATCAGGCTCTTAGATTCTTCTCTATTTTTTAATTGGTAAATTTTCTTAACGGCACTTTCATTAGTAGCGTCACAACCTAATCCCCATACCGTATCAGTTGGATAAAGAATCGTTTTTCCGTTAAGTAAATAGTTCTTTATTTCTATAATCATCGTACAAATTTATACTTTAAACTATTACACTACATCAATAAAAAAAGATATTTTTGCTTTATGAGTAAAAATGCACTTTTAGATTATAAAGCCACAGGAGGTTATTTTAATATTGGAGATTATGTTCAAAGTATCGCTGCCAAACAATACTTTTCGAATATTGACTTACTTCTGAATAGAGAATATTTGAACGATAAAAATATTGAACCTTGTAAATTAATTATGAATGGCTGGTTTATGTATAAAACCAAAAATTGGCCCATATCTCCTAATATTAATCCCTTATTTGTTTCTTTTCATTTAAATGCACATATTGCAGATACGTTATTGAGCAGACAAGAAAATATCACTTATTTAAAACAGTACGAACCTATTGGATGTAGAGACTTTTACACTGTAAATATTTTAAAAAAATATGGTGTAGATTCGTATTATTCTTCTTGTTTAACCACTACTCTTCCTAAGATTGAGGTGCCTAAAACAGATGATATTGTGTTTTTCGATGTCCTTTTTAACTTAGATAAGAAATCTTATTACGAAAGAATTCCTAGGCACTATTACCGCGATTTAATAAAGTTTAAATTACCAAAGCTTCAAGATCATAAAGAGTATTTAAAATCTATATTCCCTGAAGAAATAGTTAACAATGCAAAGTTTGAAACTGCATTTTATAAAGAAAAAGGAACTACTTCTGAAGATAGATTTAAAGAAGCGGAACGATTATTAAAAACATTCGCTTCAGCAAAATTAGTAATAACCTCTAGAATTCACTGTGCGCTGCCTTGTTTAGCAATGGGAACTCCTGTTATTTTTATAATGGGAGGGTTAAACAATTCTTCTGATCTGTCTAGATTGGATGGAATTGTACAACACTTTAACATGGTTAATCTAGATTCTGAGCTTGATTTAAGTTCGTTAAAAAACTTAAACTTGATTGAACTAGATGAAATAAACTGGAAAGAACCAATTCCTAACCCTACAAATCACAAACAATATACCCAGCAACTAATTGATCGTTGTACTGATTTTACAAAGAATTAATATGGTAAAAATTATTCTTATTAATTAGGAATTTAATTCTATTCTTAATTAATAAGGGTAATTTAACTGCTTTCCTTTTAATGCTATCTACTAAATATGAAAAGCCTTTTTGTTTATTCCCCCAAGAATCTTCCCACCAGTGAATACATACTGTTTCTGGTTGAATACATTCTTGTGTAAACTTTTCATTCCACGCAAAAGGAAAGAAATATTCTGTTGGAAGCAATAAAACATCATTTAAATGCTGTTTTTTGTACTCGTTCAATCCGTAATTTAACAATACTTTAGATACTATTGGAGGACCGCCCATCGCATTAAAATACAAGCGTTGTTTTTCTTCTGTAGCTTTAATACAATCTAAAATAAAACCATTGCCTTTTTCTCCTCCAATAACAGCAGAATTTAATGGGTATTTTTCAGACTCTATTGTTCCTTGAAAACCAACAAACGCTTTTTCGTTTAATAAATGGTCAAAAGTAGTGACCATTTCTATATCTGTATCTACATAAATTCCTCCTTCTTTATATATAGAATACAACCGAACATAATCGGTAATAAATGACCATTTTTTTTGTTTATACAATAGTTTTAAAAAAGGTAATTTATCAAAAGGTGTATTGGTTTCATCCCATTTCTTTATGGTATAATCAGGTAACTTTTCTTCCCATGAAGCAATACATTTTTTTATTGTTTCATTATACTCACCTTTACCATACCAACAGAAATGTATAATTTTTGGAATCATTTAATAATTGTATTTTTGACCGAACAAATCTACAATAATATTTACACATGAATATAAGTGGTCTCGTAATTACTTTTAATGAAGAAGCAAACATTAAAGATTGTATTACCTCTTTAAATAGAGTATGTGACGAAGTAATTATAATTGATTCTTTTAGTTCTGATAAAACTGTTGAAATAGCAGAGTCTATGGGGGCTAAAGTTTATTTACAAAAATTCTTAGGAGATGGACCTCAAAGAGTACATGGGCTTCAATTTTGTAAGAATGATTGGATTCTAAACTTAGATGCTGATGAACGCCTAGATGAAGATAGTTTTGAATTTATTAAGAGCGGAAAGTATTTAAACGAACCTTACGACGCTTATAATTTTAGACGTAAAAACTTTTTAAAAGATCAACCTATTGATTTTGCTGGATGGTATCCATCGTATACTTGTAGATTTTTTAACAAGCAAACAGCAAAACCCGCAACTACAAAAGTTCACCAAAGCATACAAGCTACAAATCTAAAAACTACCAAACTTCATTTATTACACTATGGCTGGAAGGATTTTCATCAAATTATAGGAAAATACAACTTGTACACTACTTGGCAATCGGAAGAATATTTTGAGCAAAACAAAAAAGTTAACTTCTTTACGCCTATAGGACACGGATTATGGTCTTTTTTACGTTGTTATATTCTTAAAAAAGGTATTTTTCATGGATTAGACGGTATTACATTTTCTATGATGCAAGCCTTTTTTTCTTATATGAAGTATGCGAAGCTTAGAAAATTATATGAAAACAATAAAAAAGGGAAGATTTAAAACCTTCCCTTTTTTGTACTATTTATACGTTCTTAAACCGCTACATCATACTCTCTAAGAGCATCATTCAACGAAGTCTTTTTGTTCGTACTTTCTTTACGTTTACCAATAATTAAAGCACAAGGAACTTGATACTCTCCTGCGGCAAACTTCTTGGTATAACTTCCAGGAATTACAACCGAACGTGCTGGTACTACTCCTTTCATTTCAACTGGTTCATCACCTGTAACATCAATAATTTTAGTACTCATTGTTAATACTACATTCGCTCCTAAAACCGCTTCTTTCTCTACTCGAACCCCTTCAACAACAATACAACGAGATCCTATAAATGCTCCGTCTTCAATAATTACAGGTGCTGCTTGTAAAGGCTCTAAAACCCCTCCAATTCCTACTCCACCTGATAAGTGAACATTTTTACCTATCTGCGCACAAGAACCCACGGTTGCCCACGTATCAACCATCGTACCTTCATCAACATACGCTCCAATATTTACATAACTAGGCATTAAAATAGTTCCTGCCGAAATATAAGCTCCGTGGCGTGCTACTGCATTGGGAACCACACGAATTCCTTTCGCTTCATAACCTCTTTTTAATGGAATTTTATCGTGGTACTCAAAAATACCAGCTTCTAAAGTTTCCATTTTTTGAATTGGAAAATACAACACTACTGCTTTCTTTACCCACTCATTTACCTGCCATCCAGTGTCAGTTGGCTCAGCAACACGTAAATCTCCAGCATCTAATAAATCTACTACTTTTCTAATAGCATTAATCGTAGCTTCTTCTTGTAGCAACTCGCGGTTATCCCACGCTTTTTCTATAATTGATTGTAATTCTGTCATTTTTTCTAAAATATTTTCAGCAAAAATAAAATTGCTTTCCATAATATACTGCGAAGATACATTTTTTAAACAGATATTTCTTCCTTGTTTAATTTAGCTACCTTTGCAAAAACTTATAGAATGGGCCGAATATTAGCCATAGATTTTGGAAAAAAAAGAACAGGAATTGCTGTAACTGATGAACTTCAAATTATTGCTTCAGGATTGACAACTGTGGATACCTCTGAACTTATTTCATTTTTAAAAGACTACACACAAAAAGAAAATGTTGAACTCTTTTTAGTAGGAAAACCAAAGCAGATGGATAATTCTGATAGTGAAAGTGAAGTACTCATAACTCCTTTTCTTCAAAAGCTTGAAAAAGCGATTCCTTCTATCCCCATAAAACGTGTAGATGAGCGTTTTACCTCTAAAATGGCTTTTCAGACTATGATTGATAGTGGTTTGAAGAAAAAACAACGTCAAAACAAAGCTTTGGTAGACGAAATCAGTGCAACAATCATCCTACAATCGTATTTATACAATAAATAATTTTCTAGCCAATGCTTTCTTTGTATTTTTGCATTCCTTAAAATTAAAAAGTAAATGATTTTACCCATTGTAGCATACGGAGATCCCGTTTTACGTAAAGTAGGAAAAGAAATCGATAAAGACTATCCGCAGTTAGATAAATTAATTGCCGATATGAGAGAAACAATGTACAATGCTAACGGACTTGGTTTAGCGGCTCCTCAAATAGGAAAAGACATTCGTTTGTTTGTGATTGATGCTTCTCCTTTTGCTGAAGATGATGATTTAAGTGAAGAAGAAAAAGAAGTTTTCAAAAACTTTAATCGCGTATTTATCAATGCGAAAATCATTGAAGAAGAAGGTAACGAATGGGCTTTTAATGAAGGATGTTTAAGCATTCCTACCATTAATGAGGATGTTTTTCGTCAAGAAAAAGTTACCATTGAATACCAAGATGAGAATTTTGAAAAACACACAGAAACACTAAGCGGATTACCTGCGCGTGTTTTTCAACATGAATACGATCATATTGAAGGAATTTTATTTACAGACAAGCTTTCTTCATTAAAGAAACGAATAATTAAAAAGAAATTAGACAATATTTCAAAAGGGAAAGTAAACGCTGGGTATCGCATGCGTTTTCCTAATGCTAAGAGATAATAGTTATACACTAAAAAAATTAAGACATGGAATTTAACAAAATTATAGCGGTAACAGGTAAACCAGGTTTGTATGAAATTTTATCACAAACTAAAACAGGAGTTATCGTAAAATCTATTGTTGACGGGAAACGTTTTCCTATTACTGCAACTCATAACGTAAGCTTATTAGAAAACATCGCTATTTACACGTACGAAGAAGAAGTGCCTTTAGCACAAGTACTTAAAAATATGGCTGATAAAGAAGAAGGTAAAGAAGCAATTTCTCACAAAGAAAGTGCTAATAAATTAACTACTTATTTTGGTGAAGTATTACCTGGGTTTGATGAAGAGCGTGTATATGCTTCTAACATTAAAAAAGTAATTCAGTGGTACAACATCTTAGCGAAAGCTGAGTTTGACTTTAGCACGTTAGTTGAAACTGAAGAAACAACTACAGAAGAAGCTTAAATCGTGAATACTCGTAAGCAACAGTTAGCCGCCTTTAATCGTTTGTTAGATATCATGGACGACCTTCGTGAGCAATGTCCGTGGGATAAAAAACAAACCTTACAAAGTCTGCGTCATTTAACTATTGAAGAAACCTACGAGTTAGCAGATGCTATTTTAGACAACGATTTACAAGAAATAAAAAAAGAATTAGGCGATGTGCTTTTGCACATCGTCTTTTATGCTAAAATAGGAAGCGAAAAACAAGCTTTCGACATTGCTGATGTTGCCAACGCCATTTCAGATAAACTCATCGACCGTCATCCGCATATTTATGGTGATGTAGTTGTCGAAAACGAAGAAGACGTTAAGAAAAACTGGGAAAAGCTCAAACTAAAAGAAGGGAATACATCCGTTTTAGAAGGTGTTCCTAAAAGTTTACCTGCGGTAGTAAAAGCCAATCGTATTCAAGATAAAGTGGCAGGTGTTGGTTTTGATTGGGAAGAACCCCATCAAGTGTGGGAAAAGGTTCAGGAAGAGCTTTCTGAATTGAACGACGAAATCAAAAATAACAATCAAGAGAAAATAGAAAAAGAGTTTGGAGATGTCTTATTCTCTATGATTAACTACGCGCGTTTTATTGGGGTAAATCCTGAAAATGCACTGGAAAAAACCAATAAAAAATTCATCAATCGCTTTCAGTTTTTAGAAGAAGCTGCCAAAAAAGAAGGCAAGCAACTTTCTGACATGACCCTCGCTGAAATGGATGTGCATTGGGAGAATTCTAAGGAATTTTTCAAATAGCTGCTAACGCTAGCATAAGTATCGCAACACAAGACAACACTACTGCCTTAAGGTTAAAACAACATCTACATAACATAAAAAATATTGTTGATATTCTTTTTCTTGATAAAAAGAAACAAAAATCAAGACTTGCCATAAAATAAGGCGTTAATATGAAAAGAATAGCAATATCCACGACTATAGTATAATTACAAAAAGTCTTTACACTAACAGCTAAGTGGTCTTTTTTCTTGGTTCTAAGTTATCTAGAGTTTGTATCGACTAAAAGATAACCACGTCGTTCATTTCGACTTCGCTCAATGACCTTCTCGCTATGACGTTCCTTGTCATTCCGAACGCAAGAGAGGAATCTCACTCAATGAATCTCCAAATAACCTTTAAAATTACAAATACTCAACTATAAGATTTCTCAGTCGTACCTTATTCGAAATGACAAATTTTGTATTTTTACTCTATGAACATAATCATCATCACCGGAGGAAGTAAAGGAATTGGTAGAGCCTTAGCCGAAAAATACGCACAAGAAAATTACAGAGTATACTCACTATCCAGAAGCATTGTAGATTTGGAAAATGTGGTACAGCTTTCTGTAGATTTATCTGATACCAAAGCCACACACAACACGTTTAAAATGTTATTAGATGAAATTCAGAAATTGGAGGTTTCATCGATTACCTTGGTGAATAATGCCGGTAGACTCGGTACCATAGCGAACCTAGAAAATATTCCTTCGGAAGATATTGCCAAAAGTATTCATTTGAATACCACTACTCCACTTATTTTGTCTGGTTTATTTATCAAAGCCACACAACAGTTGACGTGTAAAAAACAGATTATTAGTATTTCTTCTGGAGCAGCTGTAAAACCGTATGAAGGTTGGAGCGTGTATTGCTCCTCGAAAGCTGCTATTGATATGATGACCAAAACTATTGCTGCGGAACAAAACGAACTTAAACATGGAGTAAAATGCAATGCTATTTACCCTGGTGTGGTAGATACCAACATGCAAACTGATATTAGAAGCACCGATGAAAAAGATTTTAAAAACCTACAACGTTTTATCGATTTGAAAGAAAACGACCAGTTGTACACTCCTGAGTACGTTGCTGAAACCATTTATTCTATAGACACCCAAAACAAACTACAAAATGGGGATATTGTGGATATCCGGAATTTTGATAATGATTAGTTTCAATACTTAATTGAATAAATATGAAAAAGAATTTACTTATACTTTTTAGCACTATTTGTCTTTTTAGCTGTCAGAATTATGAAAGCGAAAAATATATTGAGAATGAGAATATAGCCATTAATGATCTTATCCTTGAAATGATAAAATTCGATGAAATAGTAAAACTTAATAATTGGGAGGATAAACAATTAAAACTTTATATTTTTTCTAAACTGGATACAAATACAGCTAATTCTGTTAAACCTAATGGATATGATACTGGAGCAAACGGAATTAGTTATTCTAAAGAGAAAATAAAGGAAAATAAAGAGAGGTTTGAAAATGAATTAGAAAAATTTGAGAAAGAAGAACGTTTATTTTACGACCTGAAAAAAGGAAAGATAAAAGAGCGAAACTTAGATTACAATTTCTCGAATGAAAAAATTGCCTTTGAATACATTAATCCTCAAAACATAAAAGACTTTAACCCCAAAAAAAATGAGTATGGTTACTTGGGCGTTTCAAGAATTATATTTAATTGGAATTACACTGTTGGTTATTTACATTACACCTTTTTTTGTGGAGATTTATGTGCTTGGAACGACAATATTAAAATAGAAAAGATAAATGGGAAGTGGAAAATAGTCGAACGCTATTCTGGAGGAATTTCTTAAAAAATGAAATCGTGAAAAAGAAAATAAAATTGCTAACAATTTGTCTTCTAGCGTTTATAACTATAGGACATTCACAATCCAACGATACAATAAGAGGGAAAATTGTTTCTTCTATCACTCGCAAAAAACCAGTAGGAAAAATAGTTATCTCTGAAAAAGGTAGTATTGATTTTATTGAAGCAGATAGCTTAGGGTATTTTAAATTTATTACCAAAAACAAAAAATCTGAATATCATTTAATAATAATTGCAGGAGATTATGATGTTCAAGAATTTGTCTTTAAATCTAAATGGCTAAACTATAAAAGACCTAAACATATAGTTGTTGATGCTAAATGTAGATTGAATAAAGAGAAAGCCTCATCAGATTGGAAAGCTGGGAAAGCTAAGCTTTATTTAATGAGTGGAATTGCCCCCATAGCTACTACTAAAAAAGATAAAAGATTTGAAAGAAAACATGAGCTTAAATATTACGATTTTGGTTGTGAAGCAAGACTACCTGAATGCTTAATTGATTACAATACAAGGGTTTTTAAAAATTTAGATTTAACATTTGGAAGGAAATGGAGAAAGAATGTAAGGAAAGAGGTTATTGGGTATCAATAACCATTTTTACTATAGACACCCAAAACAAACTACAAAATGGGGATATTGTGGATATCCGGAATTTTTGAAAAATAATTTAACTAAATTCTACTACCTTTCGCTAACGTTGAATATAACTCATTGAATGGATTTATATTCTCAAGCGAGTTATTGGCAGTTTTTAAAACAAACTCCCTAGAATAATAAATTCTTATATGAAAAAAATCTTTTTAGTACTGACTATCATTTTATCATCAATTCAACTTCAAGCACAGGAGAAAGTACCGATGATTACAGGAAAAGTAAACATTTCAATAAAAGAAGGAACATTTGAGTGTGATGTAACTTTAAGTGATATTCCTCATTTAAAAGATTATTTTATCAGACTTAATTCAGGAATGAATGTACTTCATTTTAGAAGTAAAGAACCTAATGACTTTTTGATTTATGCAAACAAATCCTGGTCAGACTCAACTTCTACAGGAGAGTCTTTAGCATATTATTTTGCTGGTAATGACGGGAAATTTCTACCCAAATCTTTACAAATAAAATATGTTGGTAAATTTCCGGTAGTGAATGACACCATTGAAAATTACAGCAGAAAAGATTGGAAGGGAAATATTGCTTTTAATCATAATTCTTTAAGAACTGACGGAGTTCAATCGGCTTGGTATCCTGTTCTTTATGATATAAAAAAAGATAAAGCTTTTGAAAAAGTGAGATACGACATTAAAATTGTTTGTGAGGATTGCAATACAATTTATGTAAACGGAAGTTTACCTGTTAAAAAGCAGTCGGCTCATTTTAAAAGTGAAATTCCACAAGAGTTAACACTTTTCTGTGGTAATTACGAATATTCCAATATTGATGAAACTTATATTTTGAATTCCGATTTTACCAACGAACAAATAAACGAATTTAGTTCTGTCATCAACGATTACAAGAAATTTTATGAATCCAAACTCAATATTCCGTATGAGCTAGCAACGGTTTTTGTAAATACTACACCAACGTCAATAAAAGACGGCTGGATGTTTGTATCATATCCAACAATCATGAGCATTGGTTGGCAAAATGGATTAGAGAAGGTGATAGAACCAGAATATCAAAATTTTTACCGTCCATTTATCGCTCACGAATTAGGTCATTTTTATTTCGGTACATATAAAGTATTTAATTCCGAACTCGGGGATATGATGAGTGAAGGTTTTGCAGAATATTTAGCTTTACAGCTAACTAAAAATAATATCGGAAAAGATGTTTATGAAAAAATGATAAATAAAAAGATTGAAAATTTACAAGAATTTAAAAAAGAAGCTATCCCTTTCAGCAAAATAAAATCTCAATCAGAGTATTTAAACAGGCAGTTATACGTTTATAATTATGCACCGCTTATTTTTCTTGCTATCGAAAAAGAAATTGGAGAGAAAAAAATGTGGCAATGGTTAAATACTATTTTAAAAACTAAAACCACCTATACAAATTATGACTTTTTAACTACCACACTAAAATCAACAATTAATAACGACCAACTATATGAAAATATTAAATATTTGTATTTTGAAAGTAAGCAATCAATTGATAATGCCGAAAATAAAATTGTGGAAAAATAAAAACTGTTGAAGTACAAACTATAAGATTTCTAAAATTTCAAAAACTAATAATTAAGTTCTATCATACTCAAACTAACTATTCTCTTAAATCATTTTTTCATTAGTTCAATTATTAATTGAAAACTAATACGCATCCACATCCACAATAAAACGAATTGGTCTAAAATCTTTGACCGCTTCAAAGGTATTTTTAATTTTTTGTAGCTGTTCTTTGGTTTTTCCTAAGGATTGCTTTGGCGGAATTTTAATCACTAAATTCTTTATATACTGGTTTCGGATACGAGAAACCGCAGGCGCTGTAGGACCTAATACGTGTTCATGAAACACATTTTGTAACGCTTTTGCTAACCAGTTGATACCGTTATCAACACGCGTGTAATCTTTGTGTTTTAGGGTGATTTTTATCAAACGATAGTAGGGCAGATAATGAAACTGCCAACGATCTTGCAACTGCTCTTTATACATTTCTGTATAATTGTTAGTAGATACCTGCTGTAAAATCTGATGATACGGATTGTAGGTTTGTATCGCTACATTCCCTTGTTTTTTAGTACGTCCTGCCCTACCCGATACTTGTACCATCAACTGAAAAGCACGCTCGTGGGCTCTAAAATCAGGGAAATTAAGCATCGAATCTGCATTTAAGATTCCTACCAACGATACATTTTCAAAATCCAATCCTTTAGAAAGCATTTGCGTTCCTACCAAAATATCAATTTCTTGTGCTTCAAAAGCCCCAATAATCTTTTGATACCCATATTTTCCTCGGGTGGTATCCAAGTCCATTCGTCCAATAGTATGATTTGGAAATAGCTCTTTTAGCTCGAGTTCAATTTGCTCCGTTCCGAAACCTTTGGTGTCTAAGGTAGCACTTCCACAAGCGCCACAACTATTCGGCATTGCGCGTTGGTAATGGCAATAATGACATTTTAACTCTTTACGGAATTTATGATAGGTTAAACTCACATCGCAATTCGGACACTGAGGAGACGCCCCACAAGTGGTACACTCTACCACAGGCGAAAATCCACGTCGGTTTTGAAATAAAATAACCTGTTCTTTTTCCTCCAACGCTTCGGTAATCATTTTTAATAAACGATCCGAAAAATGACCATTCATTTCCTTTTTTCGATGCTTTTCTTTAATGTCTATCAGCTCGATTTTAGGCAACTGAATGTTCCCGAAACGACGCGTTAATGCTATAAATCCGTATTTGTTTTGCTCAGCATTAAAATAACTCTCTATTGATGGTGTTGCAGAACCTAACAATACTTTTGCTTGGTGTAAATGACCCAATACTACCGAAGCATCACGCGCATTGTAACGTGGTGACGGTTCAAATTGCTTATAAGATGTTTCGTGCTCTTCATCCACTACAATCAATCCTAAGTTTGAAAACGGTAAAAACAACGAAGAACGCGCTCCTAAAACAATTTGTGCTTTCGGTTTGTTTTCTAAAACATTATTCCACACCTCTACTCGTTCGTTCATCGAATATTTAGAGTGGAATACTGAAATAAAGTTTCCAAAATAGTTTTGTAAACGGGTAATAATTTGGGTTGTTAAAGCGATTTCTGGTAGTAAAAACAATACCTGTTTTCCTTCAGCAATCACTTCTTTAATCAGCTTTACATAAATTTCTGTTTTACCAGAGCCTGTAACCCCGTGTAATAAACTTACCTGTTGTGTTTCAAAAGAAGTTTTTATTTGATTGAAGGCTTCTTGTTGAAACTCATTCAACTCTTTTATCTGATTCGTTTCTCCTTGATAGCTAATTCGATCGGTTTGAATATGATAAAATTCAAAAATATCTTTCTCTACCAAGGCTTTTAAAACTGCGGAAGAAGCTCCCGATTGTTCTTCTAAATCTTTTGCTTTTATCGGCTTTTTAGCCGCCGCTAACTGAAAATATGTCAGTACCGCTTCTCGTTGCTTTTTCGCTCTTGAAAGTTCTTCTAAAAGCATTTGTAAGCCTTCATTTGAGGCATACTTATTATGTAATCGAACATACTTAACCAGTTTAGGTTTGTAGGTCTCGTAAATTTCTTCTTTGATGTAAATCGCACTCTTCTCTAGCAATCCGTTAATGATAGGAAGTACGGTTTTCTTTCCTAAAATATCAGCAACTTGATGAATCGTTAACTGTGAATGATGCTCTAAAGCTTCAAAAATTAAAAACTCCTCATCAGTTAATATGGCTTCTTCTTCAAAGTTTTCATTTTTATAGATGATGGTTTCACTTTCTAGCAAAAATGCTGAAGGTAAGGCAGCCCTGTAGACATCGCCTAACGAACACATATAATAGCTCGAAATCCACTGCCAGTGTTTTAGTTGTTGTTCCGTTATAATAGGCGTATCATCTAAAATTTGATGAATGTCTTTGGCCTCATATAATTCGGGTGCAGTTTGGTGAATATTGAACACCAAGGCAGTATATATTTTACTTTTTCCGAAAGAAACAGCCACACGCATTCCTTTTTTTAAGAAAGAAGCTTCTGCTTCAGTTACCGAATAAGTAAATGTTTTCTGTAATGGAATTGGTAATATAACGTCAATAAAATGTGGCATTATTCTTCTATTTCTAATGGAATTGGTGGTGGGGGTGGATTATAAAAATTAGTACGATTCCCTTTTTCATCTATAAACGGGATAGCTTCTTCTAACCTAATCTGTAATGGGTATACTTTTTTAATAGAATCTATATTTTTCTTATTAAAACTAGTAATGAAATTATAATATGATTTTGAAATAGTATCTATTTTATTCTTTAATCTTTCCTTAGATTTATTTATACTTCCTATAAACTCTAAAAATATCAAACTCGTATATGAACTGTCAGCAAATTCAGGTTTTTTTCTATTATTAAAAAACTGCTTTTTTAACATGTTTTCAAAGCTAACTGAATTAAAATTATATTTTATTCGATTATGATAAAACAAACTATCTGTACAAGAGTCAACAAATAATATATTTTTAAATTTTATCATGCCACAAGCAGCTTTTCCACAAAGAATTATACTATTCACATGGAAAGGAATGTCATTTTTTAACGTTCTGATATAACACTTAATTTTTCTTTTATCATAATTCTTACAAAAAACAGAGGTTAATGACTCAAAGCTTTTTACTGTATCTAAATCAAAAACAAAAGTGGAGTCTGTATTTTTCTGTCTAGGAAAAACATCTTTCATACTTAAAGCTTGTTCCTTTACTGTTTTGGAACAAGAAATAATTAATAGAAATAAAACAGGAAGTATGTAAAAAGTAGTTTTCTTCATCTAAAATCAAAACTACACAAAAATGAGTACATTGTAAACACCAAAGCTTCTATATTTATGACTTCACTAGAATGGAAAAATAAGGGTGAATTTTACACCATTAATAATCAGCAAGTTTTTATTATTGATGAAGGAAATACTGATGAAACTCTTGTGATACTCCACGGATATCCTACGTCTTCTTTTGATTATTATAAAGCGCTTCCTTTTTTATCAAAAAAGTACAGAGTGATTATTCACGATCATTTAGGGTTTGGCTTTTCAGATAAACCTTTAAACTATTCGTATTCTTTAATTGAGCAAGCTGATATAGCCTTACTTTTATGGAAAAAACTAGGTTTACATGAGGTTACAATACTAGCGCATGATTATGGTACGAGTATCGCTACCGAAATTATTGCTAGAAACAATATAAATCACCTGAAAATTTCTATCAAAGAACTGATTTTGTGCAATGGTAGTATGCATATTGAATTAGCCAAACTACGAACTATACAAAAGTTATTAAAGAATAAAATTACAGGGAAATGGGTTGCTAAATTGGCGAATCAAACTGTTTTCAACAGGAATATCCGCAAAATTTATGTTGATGTTTCTAAGGTTTCTCAGGAAGAATTAAACGAAATGTGGTTTCAGCTAAACTATAATAATGGTCGGAATGTCATTCATTTATTGAGCAATTATATTAATGAACGTTACTTTTTTTGGCATCGTTGGATTGGTGGATTGACACAAACACAAATTCCTACAAAAATAGTTTGGGCTACCCACGATCCTATTGCTGTAAGGGCTATTGGAGAGCAATTACACAAAGAAATTCCTAATAACAAACTACGATGGCTTGAAAACACAGGGCATTTCCCTATGCTTGAAAACCCTGAAGAATGGAGTAATTTAGTACTAAGCTAACCTTAATAACCTAACATTTGCAGGTACAGCTTTTCTACTTTAGCTCTTGCCCAAGGGGTTGTTCTTAAAAACTTTAAACTCGATGTATAGGTTGGATTCTTTTTAAAGGCATTTATGTTTAAAATCTCTCCCATTTCTTCCCAACCATACTCTAAGTATAATTCTTCTAACATGGTGGCTAATTTTATTCCGTGAAGCGGATTATTTGGCTGTTCTTGACTCATGCTACAAAGGTAAATATTCTATTGTAGTAATTCGTCTAACAAAATTCTAATTTTATCACTATTCCAATCGGCAGGTCCTTTTTTGTCTACGACAATAGTTCCGTTTTTATCCATAATAAACGTCGCAGGAATTGAGTTGCTTACTAATTGGTCTGGTACTTTTGATAAAATGTTATACGTTGGTAAATCATAGCCTTTGTCTTTATAAAAAGCATCAATTGTTGTCCAATCTTCATTACTAACAAATACAAACTCAACTTTATCTTTATAATCATTATATAACTTTTGAATACTTGGCATTTCTGCTATACATGGCGGACACCAAGTTGCCCAAAAGTTTACAAAAACAACTTTGTTCTTGGTGTCGTTAAAATCTATATTCGTAGTGTTTAACCCTTTTAAATTCCAGTTATAGTCTACTAGCTCTTCTCTTTGTTCTTCAGTAATGGTTGAAGGTGAAAACGAAACCAATCTAATAAAATAGACTTTTGTTGGCGGATATAGTAACAAGCCTATAATAACGACAAATACAATGTTTGAGATTGTTTTTCTGTTGAATTTCATGTAGTTTCTTTTAAGTTAAAGGTTGTTATCTGTCGTTATGAATATTATTGTATTACAAAATGTGTGTGTTTTCTTTATCAATCTAATTCGGGCAGTAAAAAATCATTCAAAACACTTTTTTTAGCCATCATTTTCTCAATATGTTCAACCGTTCTTGGAGCTTCTGCTGATAGGTTTACTGGTCCGTTTTTTGTAATTAAAATATCGTCTTCTATTCTCACTGCAATTCCCCACCATTTTTTATCACAAGGACTTCCTTCAGGAATATAAATACCAGGTTCTACGGTAATAACCATATTTTCTTTAAAAGCGCCATAGGTTCCCGGATCATGAACATCTAAGCCTATATGATGAGAAGTACCATGCGGAAAATAGTTATGCTCTGCTGAAGGAGCACTAATAATACCCAAAGCTGCTAATCCTTCATTAATAATCTGTTTTGTTGCCTCTCCTGGCTTCCAAAATTGATTTCCAGGTTTACATACCTTGATTCCTGCATCTTGTGCTTTTAATACCAATTCGTAAATAGCTTTTTGTTCTGGAGAAAACTTACCGTTTGCTGGTATGGTTCTGGTTACGTCAGCTGTATATCCTCTATACTCCGCTCCTAAATCCATTAAAACTAGCTCATTTCCAAGTTTTGTTTTGTTGTTTTCAATGTAATGTAAAACACAGCCATTATTTCCCGCACCAACTATAGACGGATAGCCTTCATATTCTGCTCCGTATTTTTTATACACAAACTCATGAACTCCTTGAATCTCTGTTTCAGACATGTGTGGTTTCATAGCTTTCATCACTTCTACTTGTCCTATTGCCGAAATTCGTATTGCCTTAGTTAACAGTTTTAATTCTTCTGGTATTTTTACTTCCCGCATTTCAGCAAGTGCTGTGGGTAAAAAAGTAATGTCTATATTCGATTCACCATTTTTTTGAAGTTTAATTTTTATTTTTTGTTTGAGTTCTCTTCGTAATCCATCATCTGTAGCGGAGATATACTCTTTTATTATCGGGTCTTTTTTATACTCTGGATAACTCTCTAAACTTTTAGAAAGCTCTTTAGCCACCTCTTCTAATTTCGCATCAGGTACATTTGCTATAGCCTTATGAATATACGCTATATTTGGGTCTTTTAACACACTATCATTATATCCAGATTGCTTTTTAAACGATTTTACTAAATCGTAAATCTCTCCTTTATCTCTTTCTGAGTTTCTATAATCATCATTAAACTTTAATATGTTTACTTTATTGAAGCTTTTAAAATTAATAGCATCTGTAACAAATTCTTCTGATGTTTTTGCCATCGCAAACCCTAACTCTTTTTTTGCTCCTTCTACTCCTAAACGTTTTCCATTCCACATTTCAAATCGAGGGTCTTTTTTAGGTACATATAATATTTCATTATAACTATTCCCTTCAGCGTCTTTTTGATTTTCAGAAAATAGTACCAAAACCGCATTGGGTTCTCTAAACCCAGTTAAATAGTAAAAATTAGGATCTTGATGAAATACATAATCTACATCATTCGCTCTGTTTCGGGTTGGATTCGCAAAAACAACTGCTACGGCATTTTTAGACATTTTTGATCGTAAAGTTGCTCTTCGTTCTTTATGAAAATCGGCTGATAAATAATCTGTAGGGGTTTGTGCTGATACAACAACACATATATTTAGTAAGAAAAGAGGAAATAATAGTTTTTTTAGCATCGTGATAAAATTTGTTACTCTCAAATTTAGTATTCTATTGTAGAAAAAGGAAAATATTAACAAACATTTAGGTAATATCCTCTTATAATATTACACAGATTCGCCTGTTTTGTTTGCTAATTTTTCAATACTTTAGCATCACTTTTTTAAAACAAACAATACACAATAATGAAACCTACATACATAAAATATACCCTATAATGGTTGTTTTATTTACCAAAGGTTACATGCGTTAATACAAACAATAAAAAACAAACACATGAAAAATACAGCTTTATCACATGTACATGAAGCTTTAGGAGCTAAAATGGTTCCTTTTGCAGGTTATAACATGCCTGTACAATACGAAGGAGTAACTGCTGAACACGAAACTGTTAGAAAAGGAGTTGGTGTTTTTGATGTAAGTCATATGGGAGAGTTCTTTTTAAAAGGAGAAAATGCATTGGCTTTGATTCAAAAAATATCTTCTAACGACGCTTCTAAATTAGTTCCTGGTAAAGCGCAATATAGCTGTATGCCTAATGCTGATGGAGGAATTGTAGATGATTTAATTATTTACATGATTGCCGAAAATGAGTATATGTTAGTGGTTAATGCCTCTAATATTGAAAAAGATTGGAACTGGATTTCTCAGCACAACGATTTAAACGTTGAAATGGAAAACCGTTCTGAAGAATGGTCGTTATTAGCTATTCAAGGTCCAAAAGCTGCGGAAGCAATGCAATCGTTAACTTCTGTTGATTTATCAAATATTAAATTCTATACGTTTGAAATTACTGATTTTGCTGGAATTCCGAATGTCGTAGTTTCTGCTACTGGATATACTGGTTCTGGTGGATTTGAGGTATATGTAAAAAATGAAGATGTTGAACAACTTTGGAACAACGTTTTTGAAGCTGGTAAAGACTGGGGAATTAAACCTATTGGTTTGGCTGCTCGTGATACTTTACGTTTAGAAATGGGATATTGTTTATATGGCAACGATATTGATGATACAACTTCTCCTTTAGAAGCTGGCTTAGGTTGGATTACTAAGTTTACAAAAGACTTTGTAAATGCTGAGGCTTTAAAAGCTCAAAAAGAAGCAGGTGTTACTCGTAAATTAGTTGCTTTTGAATTAACAGAGCGTGGGGTTCCTCGTCATGATTATGAAATTGTTGATGCTAATGGAAACAATATTGGTCGTGTTACTTCAGGTACCATGAGCCCATCATTAGGAAAAGGAATTGGATTAGGGTATGTTACTATTGAAAACTCAAAAGTAGATAGTGATATATTTATCCAAGTTCGTAAGAAACAAATTCCTGCTAAAGTAGTGAAGTTACCTTTTTATAAAGGTTAAAAAATATATCTAAAAAAAAGCAGCTTTTAAAAAAGCTGCTTTTTACCCCTTATTTAAATAATTTAATTTTCCCCAATAAATTAAATTAAGTACTCTGTAGTTTGAGCACTCCAAATATCTACAACAAAAGTCCCTTTTCCATCTTTACTTCCCTGAATGACACCTTTTTGGATATGAGTGTGTTATATTATACCATAAAAGTAAAAAGCAGCTCTTAAAAGAACTGCTTTCCAACTATTAATCAATACTTTATCTAAATAGTATTAATTTTTCTTTTCGTCATCTTTCGATGCTTTGTTCCATATTTTAATTTCGTCATTAGCGGTTACCCCTTCTAGTACTTCAATATTTACACCATCAGAAACTCCTAGTTTTAACTCGCGTTTTTCAAACTCATCTTCTCCTTTTTTAATCTCTACATATGGTTCTTCTGTTTTTTTATCAAAACGCAATAACGATTCTTTGATCGATAAAACACTGTCCTTTTTCTCTAAAACGATATCTGCATTGGCACTATAACCGGCTCTTACAAAATAATTTTCATCAAGTGTTACATCTGCTTTAATTTTAAATTGGACCGCTCCGTTTTCTTCGGTTCCTTTTGGAGCTATAAAGTTCAAAACTGCTGGAAACTTCTTACTTTCAATCGCCCCTAATGAAACTTGAATGTTTGAGCCTTTTACCAATTTACCTACTTCTGATTCATCAACTTGCCCTTCAAAAATCATTTTCTCCATATCTGCAATGGTAGCAATGGTAGTCCCTGCATTAAAATTGTTAGATTGAATTACTTGATATCCTTTTTTAACAGGAATTTCTACTACCATACCAGAGGTGGTAGCTCTAATATTTGTATTAGCTCCAGCAGAACCTACAGATCCTTTTTTAATGATTTGGTAATCATTTTGAGCATTGGTTAAATCGTTTTTTGCTTGGTTATACGACAATTGAGAGGCTTCAAATTCTTGACTAGAAATGACTCCATTATCAAAAAGTTTCTTGTTTCTATCGTATTGAGTTTTTGCATTGTTTAATTGAATTTGCACTGAGTTTATTCTTCCTCTAGCACTTTGTAATGATTGTTCGTTTGGCACAACTCTTACCGTTGCTAATAAATCTCCTGCTTTTACAATAGCTCCCTCTTCAACAACAATTTTGTCTATAATTCCTGCAATTTGAGGTTTGATTTCAACTTCTTCTAAGGGAACCACTTTTCCGGTAGCTACCGCTTTTTTTACGATTGTGGTTTTAAATGGTTTTTCTGTTTCATAGGTTACCACACTTTTTTGATTTTTCTTCCCTAACCAAATTAGGATGACTACAAATAATAGTGCTACTATTCCTAAGATAATTTTTGCTCTTTTGCTCATGATTAATTGATTGTTTCTTTTTTTATTCTTCTCTTAATGCTTCGATTGGTTTTACTACTGTTGCCATATATGCTGGTATTAATCCTATTAAGGTTCCTAAAACTACTAAGATTAAAAAAGCCAACATTACTATGGGTATATTTACGGTTGGATTTACGAGTGTTGGATCGTCTCCACTTCCTACTAAACGGTCTAGTAAGAATAAAACAAATCCTCCAAAAATAATTCCTAACATGCCTGCTACGGTGGTTAAGAATACAGATTCTAATACTATTTGTCTTCTTATACTTTTGGGAGTTGCTCCTAAAGCTCTTCTGATTCCAATTTCTTTCGTACGCTCTTTTACGGTTATTAATAAGATATTACCGATGGCAAAAACCCCTGCTATTAAGGTTGCAATTCCTACAAACCAAGTTAGAAACTGCATTCCTGTTAAAAAGCCCATTAACTTATCTATTTGGTCTCCTAAGTTTACACTACCGAAAGCTCTTTTATCGTCTGGATGTACTTTGTGTAAGTTTTTTAAGGTTAACAGAATGTCTTTTTCCATCTGCTTAATATCTACTCCTTCATTGGCTGTAATCATCATCCAATCTACTTTATTGGATGTGTTGTATACTTTTTGAAAGGTAGTAAATGGAATATACGCTGTGTCTCCATCAATGTTGATTGTATTAGAAACCTTATATACTCCTACAACCTTATAGTTTACGTTGCTAATCTTCACATACTGTCCAATAGGTATTTCCTTTTTATCGAACAGTTGTTTGTACATATCTTCAGAAATAACACAAACTTTTGAATTGTTCTTTATGTCGTTTTGATTGAGAAATCTTCCGTAGATTAAATCTTTCTTTTGTACACGATCTAGCACTGGATAATCACCACTTACCTGAAAATCACCTGATTTAAAATCTTTAACAACAGTACCGTTAGTTTGATTTCTAGGTGCTAATAGCTTTATTTCATTGGCGTATTCTTTTTCAAGTACCTCAATGTCTTTAAAGGTTAAATTAAATCTTCTTCCTTTTTGAAACCCTTTAAAAGGCATGTCAGTTCTCTGCGTCCACATAAAAACACTATTGGTTGCAAAGTCTCCAAAAATTCTTTTAAAATTGTTTTCCATACCACGCGCAGCCCCTAACAAGACAACTAATATGAAAATTCCCCATAGCACACCTACAATGGTGATACCCGTTCTTAATTTGTTTTTACGAATACTTCCGTAAATTTCTTGCCAAGTGTCTGAATCAAATAAAAACTTCATAATTAGTCTGCTCTTAGTGCTACAATTGGTTTAATTTGTGCTGCCTTTTTTGCTGGTAAATACCCTGCAATTAATCCTGATAAGATTAAAATAATGGTAGCTCCTATTACAATTCCCGGACTTACACTTGGATCTTTGATAAAGTATTTTTCTAAACTATCTCCAATAGCACTTAAAATATAGGTTCCTAAACTCAGTCCTAAATACCCCGCGATAGTGGTTATTAAAATAGACTCTTGAATTACCATACCAATAATTGAAGATGGTTTTGCTCCTAATGCTTTACGGATTCCGAACTCTTTGGTACGCTCTTTAATCACAAAAATCATAATATTACTAATACCAATAATTCCTGCAATTAAGGTACCTGAACCTACAAAAATGACAATAAAGTACAATGCAAACATAAATTGGTTGATTCCTTTATTTGCTTCTGCCATATTTCTTACAGATAACGCACTTTGATCATCAGGATGAATATCTAGCTTATTACGTAAATCTCTTTCTAGTCGATTCCCAAATGTAATCGCTTGATCAAGGTTTAGTTTAGGGTCATATCCTATATTAATTTGACTGATGTAATCGTTGTTTCCATATAATTTCTGCGCTGTTGTAACAGGCATATAGGTCAATCGTTCTTCATTATCTCCTCCTTTATCAGAAAATATTCCGACTACTTTATACGAAATCCCATCAACATTTACTCTTTTTCCTAACGCTGGCTTTTCTCCAAATAAATCTTGCTTTACAAGCCTACCAATTACAATTACTTTAGATTTATTTTTTAAGTCTAAATCGTTAATATACCTTCCTTCATCAATAATTGTTTTTTCTAAAAACTGATGATCTGGATGAACTGCTCTTAACTGGTAGTTATTTTGATTGTTTTTATAGGCAATATTTACGCTCTTATATATTCTTGCTGTTAAATGTTGAATTTTGTTATCGTAGGTATCTTTTACGTAGTCAAAATCTTTATTTTTAAGTTGAATTCTTCTTCCTGTTTGTAATCCTTTATAAGGTTTGGATGTTTTCCATACTCTTACAAACATAGCATTGGTTGCATCGTCTACAAAAGCTGTTTTAAACTGATTTTGCAATCCTGACACAATTCCGAATAATAAGGTAAATAGTAAAATTGCAAAGGCTACGGTGAATCCTGATAAAACTGAACGCAGCTTATTTTTACCAATACTTTGAAATATTTCTCTCCAGCGATCTAAATCAAACATAATTAAATTGCTTTTGCTTTATTTGTTGCCGCTTCTGTTAACTCATCACTAATGATAACTCCATCTTTTAAACGAACAACTCTATTGGTTTGAGCAGCTACTTCTTCTTCGTGTGTAATTACAAAAACAGTCATCCCTTCATCGTTAATTTCTTTTAGTAAATCCATTACCGAATCGGTTGTAGTTGAATCTAATGCTCCTGTTGGTTCATCTGCTAACACTACTTTTGGTTTGGTGGCTAAAGCTCTTGCAATTGCTACTCGTTGCTTTTGACCTCCAGAAAGCTCGTTTGGCAAGTGATTAGCCCATTCTTTTAATCCTACTTTTTCAAGGTACTCTAAAGCTATTTCTAATCGTTCTTTCCTAGAAACTCCTTTGTAGTATAACGGTAATGCAACATTCTCTAAAGCGGTTTTGTAAGAAATTAAGTTAAATGACTGGAAAACGAATCCTAAAAACTTGTTACGCAATACCGCAGCTTTCTTTTCATTTAAGTTTTCTATTAACTGTCCATTTAAGTAATAGTTTCCTTCATCGTGTGTATCTAATAATCCTACAATATTTAATAAGGTAGATTTTCCAGACCCTGAAGATCCCATAATAGACACAAATTCCCCTTCTTTTATATGTAAATCCAACCCTTTTAAAACATGAAGTGAGTCTTTTCCTATAGGGTAAGATTTGTGAAGATTTTCTATTCGAATCATAGTGTTAGTTAATTTTTAAATAAAAATAAATACTGATCTTTCTAATCTACTGATAAATTATTGTTAAATCGTTATTTACTTTCTTACAAGACGCTTAATTTTGATTAATGTTACAAGTTAGCGCTTAATTTTTTACAAAAAATTAAATATGAACAATTTACCTAGTGATAAAAAAGTGATTTTGTTTGATGGTGTGTGTAATTTTTGCAACAATAGTGTGCTAAAAGTTATAAAATATGACGTGAAAAATCAGTTTGTTTTTACTTCTCTTCAGTCTGATATAGGAAAAGAAATTACACAATATTTAGGAATAGATACTTCAAAGGTTGATTCTATTATACTATATGAGCCAAATGTAGCTTATGATATTAAATCTACGGCTGCGTTAAAAATTATGAATGGTTTTGGTGGAATCTGGAAATTAACACAAGTTTTTTGGGTATTTCCAGAGGGGCTTAGAAATATTGTATACGATTATATTGCTAAAAATCGTTACAAATGGTTTGGTAAAAAAGAAGCGTGCATGGTTCCTTCTAAAGAAATACAAGAAAAGTTTTTATAAAAAATAAGCTCACCAAATTGGTGAGCTTATTCATAGCAATATTTCCCTGTTTATTTTGGGGGACGCTCTATAAATTAAAAGGATAAACGAACTCCCAACTTATAATTTCTTCCAAGAGTTGTATATCCTAAAGTTTCTTGATAATCTTCATTTAAAATGTTAGTTACTCCTAAAAATAACTTTACATTATCGTTCAACTTATGATTAGCTGAAAAATCTAACAACGAATATGACTCTAATGAAACATTCTCATAAGGGAATCCTCTAAAATCTGTATCATCTCTATCACTAACATATTGATAATTTAACGACAAATTAGTAGCTTTAATTTCATAATTTACTCCTGCGTTAATTTTATGTTTTGGAATTCTAATGGCTGTTTCTTCATTATTTGTGTAGGTATAATTAGTATTCAAACCTAAACTTTCTAATAATTTATAATTTACATTAAACTCAACCCCATTTACAACAGCATCACCAATATTGTCCATTGTATACGTTGTAGGATTGTATGCAATTATGTTTTCTATATCTCTATTAAAATAAACAGCATTAAGTACTAATGAGTTTAGCTTATACTCTACTCCTCCTTCATAAGTTACACTCTCTTGTGGTTCTAAATCAACATTCCCCCAAGAAGCATATAAATCTTGAACAGAAGGAGCTATAAAAGCTGTACTGTATGATGCTAAGAACTTAACATATCCATTTTCTTGTTTTATTCTATAAGATGGATTCACGTTATATACAAAATGGTTACCATATTTATTATGGTTATTCAATCTAACTCCTGCATTTACGTTCAATCCAAAATCTGATACATAAACAGCGTTCACATATGGATCTATCAATTTTGTTGTTGGTTCCTCTGAATACTCTGTCTTCGTTAACTCCGTTTCTCCATAAGGAATTGAATAGGTTTCAATTGTATTATGTTGAAAATTAACCCCAGCTAAAAAATATATTTTATCAAATTCATGCTTAAGAAATGCATCAGCTATGTAGTTTTCACCTTTGCTTATTCCTGGATATTGAGTGTTAACTCTATTAGAATCATACTTACTATAGGCCATGTTTATTTGTACACTTCCTTTTCCGTACTCATATTTAGGAGATAAGCTTACTCTATAGCTTTTATCTAACGAAACGTTATCAGCATCTGCGAAAGAACCTCCATCATAACTATTGGTAAATTCACTATAACTCCCTAGAGTATTGATAGAAAACTTATCATTAAACTTATAACCTAACTTCACATTTGTAGAAATACGTTGGAAAGGATCTGCTTTGAAAGTCTCTCCCCCTTCTGCTCTTGCTGCAGATGTTCCTTTTGTATCTAGAGAAGAAAAGCTTACTAAATAGTTAAAATCATTGATTTTCCCATTCACATTTGCTGAACTTTGAATGCTTGTGCCACTCTTCGTGTTTTGGTCATTATTTGTTCCACCAAACAACGATAACGCTACATTGGTTTTATTTGATTTTGCTTCTTTTAACTTAATATTTATTACAGCTGTTGCTGCTCCTGTTCCATATAAAGTACTGGCTGCTCCTTTAATAACCTCTATAGATTCAACATCATTTAAGTCTAATAATCTTAAATCAAAACTTCCAGAGCTACTTGATGGATTAGACACCTGAATTCCATCAATTAATACGACTACTTCTTTGGTACTTCCTCCTCTAACAAAAACTCCTAAAGTTTGTCCTGGTGAACTTGTGTTTCCGTTTATTTCAATTCCTGAAATACTATTAATTAAATCAACAACATTTTTACCACTGTTTCTTTCAATAGTTTCTGCTGTTATTTTATGAATAACTTTTCCAGAATTTTCCTTTTTTAATTTGAATTTAGAATCTGAAATTACAACTTCATCTAGTTGTATTGTTTTGTCTTGTTCTTGCGCATTGATATTAAACGCAAAAAATGATGTTAAAACACTTAAGTAAAGTACTTTTTTTTTCATTACTACTTAATCATTAAAGTTTAAAATCAGGAAAAATATAAGCGTAGAAAAACCACACCCAAACTTTTATCCCGAAAGTTCGAATTACATGTTGAATCTTGGCAGGTCTCCTGGCTTGCGTCTTGCAACATACCTTCCCATTTTAAAAACAGTGGTTTGAGTAATTGTTACAAGCTTAGTAGCTTACAGTTGCGGGAACAGCTTCGGTTTTGCACCGAATTCCCTTTTAATTCTCTTTAATAGGTGATTAAAGAAAAACCAAAAATCACGGCAAATGTATAGTATTCTTATAAATTAGCAACCATCAAATCATGATAATTTGCGAATTTTGTTTGTAAGTTTTCTGGAAGGGTATAATACGCTGGATGAATCATTTTTGCCAAACATTCAATTCCTTCTACTAAAGTTCCTGCAGAAGATTGTGTAAACATGGCAAAGTCGGCAATATACACTTGTTTGTTTTTTACCGCTCTTAAAGACGTCCATTCCTCTCTTTCTTCTAAAAATTTCATATCCTCAAGAGTTCTATCAATTCCGTATCCACAAGGAGCGATAATCAATACCTCTGGATTGTATTTTACGATTTTATCCCAAGAAATTACAATGCTATCTCCTGATGGATGCGATAACAAATCGATTCCACCTGCATACCCTATTTGATGAGGAATCCAGTGTCCGCAGTTGAACAACGGATCAATCCATTCTAACAACATTACACTTTTAGACTGGATTCTATGTTCACGTTGCACATCTACAATATCATAAATACGTTTTTTCAATCCACTTACATACGCTTCTCCTATTGCTTCCTGCTTCATAGCTTTTGCAATGGTTAATGCATTCTCAAAAACATCTTCTAACGAATTAGGAGTAATCGAAATTAATTCTGGAACCTTTGGTAGTTTATACGCCGATTTTGCCACAGATTCTGTATCTATCTGGCAAACATCACATACATCTTGTGTAAAAACAATGTCGGGTGCGATACGTTCCAAAACAGGTTCATCAACATAATACAACGTCTTTCCTTCTGCCTTGGTTTTAGAAAAAATAGCCGTTATTTCTTTACTCGTTAACACTTTTCCTTCCAACTTATATCGAACAGCTACTTCTTTTTCTTGTAAAGCTACTTCTGGACACTCAAAAGTAATTCCGTTTAAATAGTTCTGTAAGCCCATGTCATAAATCATCTGAGTTACTGCTGGCATAAAAGAAGATACTGTCATAATTCGTGGTTTTAGTTCAGCAAAAATAAACAGTTCTCTATTTTAATTTGTTTTTTATTAAAAATCTTTCCAATCTTTGTGTCAACAAAAAATGCGATTTCATGATATATTATATCTCAGGAGGTGAACGCTCAGGTAAAAGTAGCTATGCTCAAAAGTTAGCCGAATCTTTATCTGACACCCCTATTTACCTAGCCACTTCTCGTATTTGGGATGACAATTTTCAGCAACGAGTTGACAGACATGTTGCTGATAGAGATGAACGCTGGACCACTGTTGAAGAGGAAAAATGGTTAAGCAACGTGATTGCTGAAAAACAAACGGTGGTTATCGATTGTGTAACGCTGTGGCTAACAAATTTCTTTGTGGACACAAAATATGATATTGAAAAAGCATTAGAAATCGCCAAAGAAGAAATCAATAAACTGGTAGAAATTGACGCCAATATTATCATCATTTCTAATGAAATTGGTATGGGATTACATGCCAATTCCGAATCTAGTAGAAAATTTACACAACTACAAGGTTGGACGAACCAACACATAGCAAAGTTAGCTGATAAAGCCACTTTTATGGTATCTGGACTTCCTTTAACTTTAAAATAACACATGACAACAACAATAACTCCCCTATCAAAAGATTTACAGAACGAACTTCAAGAAGAAATCAACTTCAAAACCAAGCCAATTGGTGCTTTAGGGAGTTTAGAAAAAATCGCCATGCAAATTGGTTTAATTCAAAATACCACTACACCTGTACTCTCAAAACCTACTATTATGGTTTTTGCAGGAGATCATGGAATTGCTACCACAGGAAAAGTGAGTCCGTACCCACAAGAGGTTACGCAACAAATGGTGTTTAACTTTTTGCAAGGAGGTGCTGCTATTAATGTGTTTTGTAAACAGAATAACATTCATTTAAACATTATAGATGCTGGTGTAAATGCTGATTTTGAAGAGCATCCACAACTTACCAATGCCAAAATAGCAAAAGGGACACAAGATTATAGCACTACCAAAGCCATGACGCTAGAACAATGCCAAGAAGCTTTAGAAAAAGGAAGACAATTGGTAAGAAAGGTGTATAGCGAAGGTTGCAATGTTATTGGTTTTGGTGAAATGGGGATTAGCAACACATCATCTGCGGCTTTGTTAATGAGTTATTTTACCAATACACCTATTGAAAACTGTGTGGGTAGAGGTACTGGAGTGGATGACAAAGGACTACAAACAAAAGTCGACACATTATGTGAGGTTTATAAGTTACACGCCGATTCTATTTCAACACCTATAGAAGCCTTAACTGCTTTTGGCGGATTTGAAATTGTAATGATGTGTGGAGCCATGTTAGAAGCTGCTTCTTTAAAAATGACCTTACTAATTGATGGTTTTATTGTGACTGCTGCCCTATTAGCAGCTCATGCAATGGAATCTGATATTCTGGACTATTGTATTTTTTGTCATAATTCAGGGGAGCAAGGACATCAAAAAATGTTAGCCTTCTTAAATGCTGAACCGCTTTTAAATTTAGGCTTACGCTTAGGGGAAGGTACAGGTTGTGCTGTTGCATTTCCTATTATTCAATCGAGTGTAAACTTTTTAAACGAAATGGCGACTTTTAAAAGTGCCAATATTAGCGAAGCCTAGTTATGATAAAAAGACAAATCCATTATTTTTTAACTGCTGTATTATTTTTCACACGAATTCCGTGTCCTAAATGGGTAAATCACTCGCCTGAAATACTCAACAAAAGCAGTCGTTATTTTTCTTTAGTAGGAATTGTAGTTGGAAGCATTGCAGCACTAGCCTATTTTGCCTCTTCTTATATTTTTCCTACGGATATTGCGATTGTAATCAGTATGATTAGTTCCGTTTGGATTACAGGAGCTTTTCACGAAGATGGATTTGCCGATGTTTGCGATGGTTTTGGTGGCGGATGGACCAAAGAAAAGATTTTAACCATTATGAAAGATTCCAGACTCGGAACTTTCGGAGTGAGTGGTTTGGTCTTTATCCTAGCGATAAAGTTTTTAGCTTTATATCATTTACAAAGCCTATCCGTCAATCTAATTTTAGTTATTATTTCAGGACACAGTATTAGCCGATTTATCGCAACGGTTTTATTGTACACACATGACTATGTAAGAGATATTGACAGTTCTAAAATAAAGCCAACCACCCAACAAATGAGTAGTAAATCGCTACTCATATCAGCTATTTTCGGAATAGTTCCCTTATTTTTCTTTCAAAAACCAATGGTATTTTTAGTATTACTTCCCTTATTACTCACCTATTTGTACATGGGGCACTTTTTTAAAAAATGGATTGGTGGTCAAACAGGAGATTGTGCGGGTGCTTTGCAACAAGTAGCTGAAATTGTTTTTTATCTAAGCCTACTCGCCTTATGGAAGTTATTTTAGTACGACATACCACACCTGATATTGCCAAAGATATATGCTATGGTCAGGCAGATATAGGGGTTGCTACTACTTTTGAAGAAGAAGTGAGTAGTATTCTAAAAAAAGTTCCTGTGAACGATGCTGATGTAACGTATTACAGCAGTCCCTTACAACGCTGTAAGCTTTTGGCTGAAAAACTTTCAGCTAACGTAATTTTTGACGATCGATTGAAAGAACTTGATTTTGGTGATTGGGAACTCCAAAAATGGAACGATATTGATAAAAAAGAGCTCGATATTTGGATGAATAATTTTGTAAAAACTCCTGCTAAAAACGGAGAATCCTATATCGATTTACACCATAGAACTACCAGTTTTTTAACCGAATTAACAACCAAAAACCATCAAAAAGTAGTGCTTATTACCCATGCGGGAGTTATGAGAAGTCTTTGGGCATATATGAATGAAATTCCGTTGGAAAAATCATTTGAATTAAAACTAAATTACGGAGATACACTAATCTTCCATCTATAAAAACATCTTACTATGAAACGCTATTTACTTATTTTTTCTTTATTACTTCTGTTCACACAGTGTCAACAAGAAACTAAAAAAACTACTGAAAAAACACCTGCTAAAAGCGCTGTAAAATACGCCAAAGGATTTGATATTATCTTAGAAAACGGAGCAAAAAAATTAGTCATCAAAAAAGCTTTTCAAAGCTCGCACGAATATTTTTCTTACCCCCTTACTAATAAAACCAACCTTTCTAAAAATGAAATTAAAGTTCCTATCGAAAAAATAGTGGTTACCAGTACTACACATGTTCCGATGTTGGAACTTTTGAATGCTGAAAACACTATTGTTGGTTTTCCGCATACCAAATATGTTTCTTCAAAAAAGACAAGGAATAGAATTGACGAAGGTAACATTGTTGAATTAGGTTTGGAACAAGACATGAATACCGAAAAGTTGATTGATATTGAACCAGAATTGGTGGTTGGTTTTGCGCTTCATCCAAATACGAAACTATACCAAAACATCAAAAAAACAGGAATTCCTGTCATTTTTAATGGCGATTGGCTGGAAGAAACGCCTTTAGGAAGAGCGGAATGGATTAAGTTTTTTGGGGCTTTATACGGCAAAGAAAAGGAAGCAGACAGTATTTTCAACAACATAGAAGCGGAATATCTAAAAGCAAAAAAAATTGCTAAAAACAGCGATAAACAGCCTACCATTTTATCTGGAAGCATGTTTAAAGATGTATGGAATGTTCCTGCGGGTGAAAGCTTTATTGCGACGTTTTATAACGATGCGAACTTACATTACTTATGGAAAGACACGAAAGGAACGGGTAGTTTGCCACTAAGTTTTGAAAGCGTATTGGAAAAAGGACAACATGCCGCTTTTTGGTTTAACTGTGGCTTGTACGCTACCAAAGAACAGTTAACTACCGCAAATATTCATTACAAAGAGTTTGATGCCTTTACCAATAACAAGATATTTTCTATCGGGCACAACAAAGGAGAAACAGGTGGTTTAATTTACTTTGAACTCTCTCCTGTACGCCCAGATTTGGTGTTAAAAGATTTGATAAAAATTACACACCCTAATTTGTTACCAGAATACGAATTGACTTTTTATAAAGAGGTGGAGTAAGTTTATTAATTGACTAAAAAAGAATTAACTACACGTTTATTTTTTTATTAAAGAATAATGATTAATTCAAAATTAACACATAGATAATGAATCTTTTTATAGATACTAATATTTTATATCCAGACCCTTTTTGGAAAAAAAATTTCGCTTCTGAAATTATTAAACTTGCTACCCAAAAAAAAATACAAATTTTTATTTGTGATGTAGTTTTAGAAGAATTGAAAGAGAACTTCAGTAAAAATTTAAAGGAAAAGATAACTAAACTTGAAAAAATAAACTCAGAAATTGAAAAATTGCTTTTTTCCTATTCTAAAATAGAAATACCTATTTTGGAGATAGAATTAAATAATCTTGAAAATTTCATTCAACAATTGGTTGAATCAGAAAACATAACTTTATTGAAAGCTGATAAAAACGATTTTTATGAGATACTTGAAAAAGCTATAAAAAAAACAAAGCCATTTACTGAAAAGAGAGGTGAATTTAAAGATGCAGTAATATGGTCTACCTACTCTAAATATGTAAATAAAAACAATTTAAAAAATTGTTTTTTCTTATCTCAAAATACAGCAGACTTTTATGACAAAGAAGCAGAAAGAATACACCCAGAGTTAGAAAAAGAATGTAATAGTTTCACTCCATTCAAATCTTTAAGTCATTTTTATAAACATTACTCCAGTGAATTTAAAAATAACTTTAACTGGCTTTCATCAAAATATCTAGACCCTAAAGTTCTTATTGATATACTTATAGAAAGTAATCAAATAAGAGATGCTGTGTTTGAAAAAACATCAAACGAGATATCATCAAATAAGCTAAGAGTGTTTGCAGAATTATTTAAAGGAATACCAAATTTTTTCAATTATGATATAGACAGTTTATCTTGGAATTTAATAAAAAAATATTACATCTGAAAATTTTAAAGATTATGCAATCATATCAGGTATATTAAATGTTACTAGTGATATTAATATATATCAAAAAAATTATTTGACTAACGAAACAGTAGATGATAAAAGTATTATGGCTGATATCGACATAGACTTTAACTTCAAAATATCCAAAACAAATGAAATTATGAAGTTTGAAATCAACAATATAAAGATTAAAGGTATAACTGGTTATAATAATATACAACTGTAATCACTTCGAGTTTATACTTTCTTATAAAACTAAAGAAACTTTTTAATCCAATTAAATATCAATTATAAACTACCTCACAATCGTTCTAAATGTTAAGTTCACCCGTGGTCGGTGGACTTTTTTTGTAGGTGGTAAACGATGTAGCCAATGGGTTTGGGTTTCGTCTTTCATCACCAATAACGAACCGTGCTCTAATACTTTATACACCGTTTCTTTGGTTTGTTTGTGTTTAAAACCAAAGCGTCTTTCTGCTCCAAAGCTTAACGAAGCAATCGCTCCGTTTTTTTTTAAATCTTTTTCCCCATCACTATGCCATGCCATTCCTTCTGAACCATCGTGGTATAAATTCAACAAACAAGAGTTATAGGTTTCGCCAGTTTCCTTTTCAACTAATTCTTTTAAAGCTACTAATTCTTCCGTAAACGGTAAGGCTGTTTTGGTAATGTTTGAATAGGAATATTCAAAAGGCTGTTCGGCATACCAAGCTACTTTTCGTTTGGTTATCATGCGTTTTCCAAAAATAATAGCTTCGTCGTTACGCCATTCAATGGAATTTAATAAAGCTTCGTAATAATGGTCTGCTAGTTTCTTAGACAAAACTATTCCGTAGTAGTTTACTGTTCCTTCTTTCGGAAGTAAGTTTTTAGGTGCATCGTCAAATTGTGAGAATAAATCCACTTATATAAAAAAATAACCTGAAAAAGGAGATGGACACGGAAGCATACAACACCAACCTGGTGTATACTCTCTTTTAAAAACATCTATCAATTCGTGCAAGGGATTCAAAAGAAAGATTAAGATTAAAACTACACTTAACAACTTAAAAAATAAGCTCGTTTTATTCGTTTTTTGATATTCAAAAGTTATGATGTTTAAATCCTTTTCCATAACTCAAATATAATAAAAAAAACTCCTGTAGATTACAGGAGCTTTAGTACTTTAATTTCTAAACTTATTTCGTGTGATAATATGTTTGAGTTTCTGTTTCAAGTCGGTACCCGTATCGTATACCATTTGCTCGTTCGAAGGAAACGCAACCGAAGTTTCATCGAGTAATTCTATAAATGATTTATCCAACGCTCTTCTATCTCCGTCATAATCTGCATAAATATGTTCAAAAACAAATTCGCTTTGTATAGGAAATCGTTGTAGTAACTGATTTGTTCTATTATCAATATACTTTACCTCTCCCGTTACTTTACTACTCTTAAATTGTGTAAACTGATAAAACGTACAACGTATTCTTTTAAACTTATCTACTTTTATTTTGTTTCCTAAACTGTCTTTTACATAGTTTCCGTTATTGTCTCGTAAATACTTAAATCCATCTTTGATGCGTCGTTCTTTAATAACTTCCTTTTCGTGTACTTGTTCAGGAGAAATCATAATATCTCTAAAATCTAACTCTAAATCAAAATCATACCGAATATTTCTATCCTTTTTAACGTGGTATTGTGTCCATAAATCATTCAATCCATAGGTATCAATCGCTAATAAATCTCTTTCTAATCTTCTAGGAATTATTTGATCTGTTCTATTTCTAACAGAAACATGTACATAATCAATTCCTTTAGCATGCGCCTCATCTAGTAAGTTTCTTGTATCTCTGTAATTAGGACTAATGTTGTCTAAGTGTCTTAATTCGTCAAAAGCTCTTCTGTAGTTAATCTTATTGCTACCGCCTTCATTTAGCAAGGCTACACCATTTTCGTACAAGTAAGCAGCATAGTTTTCCTTTGCCGCAAGAATTCTATCAGAATAATTAACAAGTTTAAACTTGGCATTTTTGCCTGTAGAGAAAACTCGTAAGGGTAATAAGGGTTTTATTTGCTCTTGTCGGTTATGAAGACGTTGATACAAGGTATAAATCGTCTCATAGTTCTCAGGATTTTGCTCTTTCTCTAAAAAAGAAATTCTGTCTACATCTCTTTCTGTTGCTTTTTTAAAAGCTTCCTGAAGCATCAACACATGCGGCTGATTTTTTTCTTTGGTTTTGTTTTTGGCTAACTTTTCAATAGATAATGAAATTGCCTTATCATAATTACCAGTATTAAGGGCTTTCTCTGTAGTTTTTACACTGCTACAAGAGGTTAATACTAACACCGATAAAATAAGTAGTAACGTAGTTTTTCTCATAAAGTTTAAGTTTCGCAAGAAAATTCAATTATTGTGCCAAAACTAAGTATTCTTTTTAACTTAAACTTTATGAAATATACTATTTATTCAAGTAGCTTTGCCATAGCTATTTGAATAATTTTAAGGTGCTTCTCTTTATTTGATGGCTTACTTGTTTTTTGCATTTGAGCCATTTGACGTAACAAGTTAACTCCTACCTGATCAAAATTATATTGTTTGTACTGAAGTCCTTTCGCTACAATGTCGTCTGATAGGTTTTGAATTGCCTCAGTATTATTACTTTTTCCAATCTTATCGAATGCTTTTTTATACAGTGATTGGATTTTTTTATTCGGACTTAAAAACATTCCAGCCATTACATTACTAGCAATAAAATGTAACTCTTCATCGTCGTTTTCTTCTAAATAAATACGTGTTAATGGTGTTGCAATGATCTTTTTTACTGCTAATGGTAAGGTTTTTGATTTTTGAATGGCTAACTGCTTATCGATATAATACATTCCTACCAACGACTTTCCTAATACTGAATACGATTTGCTCTGCAAGCCTTTTTCAAACACTGGTTTTAGTGCTGGATCTGTTAACTTCCCTAATGTTTCAATCGCAGCTGCTTGTACCAATGTTTTTGGATCGTTCTGAGCGATTCTCATAATTTGATCAATCACATTCTTTTTTGAATATTTATTGATTAAATTAATGTTTTCCAAGGCTAAAATTCTAATTTTATAAAACTCATGATTCAGAGCATCAGCTACTGCATTAAACGCTTTTTTATCATCTTGGTGTTTTGCTACTTCTAACAATGCTTCTCTCCTATGCACGTAATTTTCAGCATATGTTAACTGATGAATATAATCGCTCAACACTTTATTTTCTGATATATCACACAGCAGCACACCATCAGCATTTACCTGAATTAAATCTGGATGTTTGGTAAAAGGAAAGGTAAACGAAGCATCTCTACCTTCTACAAACACAGTATGGCGTGTACGCTTACTTCCTTCAAATACATCAATCGCAAACGGAAATGCAAATTCATTTATTTGAGTCTGCATAATATTTACGGTTACTGTTTTTCTTAGTTTATTAAAGTCATACGAAATAGATAACTTTGGATGTCCGCTGTTAAAATACCACTGATTGAAAAACCAGTTTAAGTCTTTACCACTTACTTTTTCAAAAGCTAAACGCAATTGATGCGCTTCTCCTGTTCCGTATTTATTATCTGTTAAATACCTGTTCAATCCTTCGTAAAAAGCTTCGTCACCTAAATAGTTACGCAACATATGTAAAATAGCACCTCCTTTGTTATAACTAACCGCATCAAACATATCTTCTTTATCCTCATAATAAAAACGCACTAAATGTTTCTCAAAATTTTGTCCGCTTTTATACCCTTCAATATCTTCAAACAAGTGTGCGTCTGCTTCGTCTTTCCCATATTTATGTTCCAACCATAAATACTCACTGTAATTAGCAAAACTCTCGTTTACTGTTAAGTTACTCCAACTTTCGGTAGTTACTAAATCACCAAACCAATGATGAAATGCTTCATGTGCAATGGTGTTTTCTTGTACGTTTTCATCAATTAATTGTCCCGGAGTTTGATACGCTCTTTCTCCGTGAATTACTGCTGTGGTATTCTCCATTGCACCACTTACATAATCACGCCCTACAATTTGTGCATATTTATTCCACGGGTATTCAATTCCTGTAATTTTTGAAAAGAACGCTAACATTTCAGGTGTATTCCCAAAAATATCTTTTGCATACGGAGCATATTCCTTCTCTACATAATAATCTACAGGAATATCTTTGTATTTATCTTTAATAACCTCATACGCTCCTACTCCCATAAAAAATAAATACGGAGCGTGTTTTTGAGTAAAATTCCAATAATCGGTACGAGTTCCATTAGCATTGGTCGTTTGCTTTTCTAATTTCCCGTTAGAAAGTGTTACATACTTTTGTGGAACCGTCATATAAATCTCTTGTGATGTCTTTTGGTTTGGAGCATCAATTGTTGGAAACCAACAACTACTAGCTTCGGTTTCCCCTTGCGTCCAAATTTGGGTTGGTTTGTTTTTATCAAATCCTGTTGGATTGATAAAGTACAGTCCTTTTGCAGATGTAATAGCAGCACTTCCTTTTTGCTTTACTCTTTCTGGTCGCGCCGTATATTTAATATATAGTGTAAACTCTTCGTTTCGCTTATAGGTACGAGGTAAGTTGATGATTAACTCATAATCGTCGTAATTATACTCTAGTGGTTGATTATTCATTGTTACCTTATGAATAACCATTGCTTTAGCATCTAACGTAACCTTATCTGTTTCATAAAAATGTGGTGTTAAGGTTACCCATTCTTCCCCATTCATTTCTTTTTCTTGAAAGTTAAAATCTACTTTTAACTTCGTATGAACTAAATTATGAACTTTATCTCTTTCTGCTCTATATACTTTAGTTGATTGAGAAAACAGGGTTGCTGTAAAGAAAACAGCGATAAAAACAAGGAGTTTGTTAAATTTCATATGTTTTTGTTTAGAGTTCAAAAATATGAAATTCTATTGGGAGGCTTGTTAATGAGCCGTTAAAAAGAAAAAGCCACCAGATAATCTGATGGCTTCTCTATATTCTCTACACTAATTTTTATTCTGTTTCTTCTGATGAACGGTGCTTTTCGTCAAAAATCATTTTGAATTGCTTTAAATCTAAATTTCCTGCATCCATCTTAGCTTTTTGCATCATTTCCATAATCTTTCCTACATTCATATTTTCTCCTAGAACACGAGCAACTCCCACTCCTAGTTCTTTACCATAACCAAAAGCTACGATTTCGTCAATAGCATCAGCATCTCCTGTGTAGTAAATTGCTGCATTGGCTCCATCTTTTTTAAACTTCATTAACTGTTTATAGCTAGACTTTTTAAAGATAGCTTTCAACTTCTCTTTCTCTGCCTCATAACTAGTTTCGTCTAAGTTCTTATAAGGAACTCCTGTTATGTTTATTTTTTTAATACTTTCATATGCTTGCTTATCTTCTTCAGATGCCTTATCCATACTTAACTGTAATACACTAGCAGGTACATCAAACGTAATAAAGCCTTCCTTATCTTGACTTTCTACCAAATAGCTTTGTAACGATTCTGTTTTACAAGAAACGGCTACGAAAGCTACTAGTAACATTGAGTATATAAATAGTTTTTTCATTGTTTTTTAGTTTTTGATTAAAAGCAGCGTTAATTTGTTAACGCTGCCTTATATGTTTTTATTTGTTCTTCTTTCCGTCTTTAGAAAACGTCTCTGCTAATTTTGACATTTTGTTGATGTCGATATTACCAGTTAACGAAACGATGACAGATTCTGGTGAGTTACCATTAGAATTTTTGTCTTTTACAAACATTAATACTTCGCTTACAAAGTCTTTGTTTTTTGTAGACTTCACATAGATTTTAACACGAGAATCTTTGTCTTTTACACGCATTAACTCTATTAAATTACTTTTTTTAATGGCAGACTTTACCATGCTTTCCATTTCAGCAGACACTTTTGCACTTTCTGTTGAAAACACTTTTAATTCTTGTAAGTCTTGAATCATTTTAAAAACCTCCATTGCTTCGTTATCTTCTGACTCTACTTTGAATTTAGATAAAATCTCAAAAGCATCTTTATTTACTACCACTGATGATACCTCATCTAGGTCTTCTAATTTATCGAACATTGATTGCCCGAAACTAACATTAGCTATAAATACGAATGCGAATAATAATATTACTTTTTTCATGATTTTCTTGGTTTATAAGTACTTGGTTTTACTTTCTTAATTAATTTACGGTGTTTATTACTTTGTTTACTGTTTCTTCGTAGGCTCCTAATTGTTCAATAGCATCATTCCCTTTTTTTAGGTTGTTTGAAACTGCATATAATGCATCGTTTCCTTTGTTTAAATTGACCGAAACTAGTTGCAACGCTTCTTTAATTTGTGCAAACTGTTTACGTTGTTGATACTTTTTGTACTCTTCATTGCCCATGAATACACTAAATAGTAAGACTACTGACGCTGCTACTGATAACCATTTCCAGTTCTTCTTAGTTTTCTCAGGTTTTAACTGAATGGTTTTCGTAAAGGTTTCGTCTTTACTTTGTTTAAAATAACCAAATAGCATACTATATTCTTGCAAATGCGGTGCCACGTTGTTTGAAGTAAAATACTCTTGTAACGTTTGCTCTTCTTGCAGTGTTGTTTCTGCCTCTAGGTATTTATCTAATAACTTTTCTATGTTAGCTAACTCCATAGTTGTGTTGTTTTATTAATTCTTCTCTTATTGCTTTTCTTGCTCTTGATAATGCTACTCTTACAGCTGTCGGTTTCATATCGACCATTTTACATATTTCATCAAAATCATATTGTTCAATATCTCTTAATTGTATGATTATTTTTTGCTGCTCTGGTAACTTTTCTATTAGCTGATGTACTCGGTTTACACTGTCGTTGTGCTCTACTCTCTTTTCTAAAGGAGTATCTTTCTCTTTATAATTACTATGAACCAATGTTAAATTACTCGCTTGTTTGGACTTTAATCTGTCATAACAATAATTCTTGGTCATGGTCATTGCAAATGCCTCTACATTTTTATAATTAGAGAGCTTCTCTCTATTTCTCCACAATTTAAAGTACAACTCTTGTGTAGCGTCCTCAGCTTCTTCGGTAGAAACCAATAATCTTTTCGCTAAACGAAAGACTTTGTCTTTAAATGGTAATACAACTTTTAAAAAGTCCGATTGGTTCATGGTTTGGTTAATTAGTTTTGTAAGCCTGCTTATAAAATTGCGTCTTATTTAACAGGTTTACATATCTACGACGACACAGTTTCAAGTTTGTTACATCCATAATAAAAAAAAATAATATTATTCAGTAAATTGCGTTGTTGTTACAATTAATACATTCATATGAAATTACTAAAAACATTCCTAATCGTCTTATTTTCAATAGTACTTGTTTCATGCAGTGATAAAGATGATGCTCCCCAAAATATTGAAGTTCAGAACTTTGTTTGGAAAGGTTTAAACGCCTACTACTTATGGCAAGACTTGGTTCCTGATTTAGCAGACAGACGTTTTAATAACGATAATGAACTGTATAGCTATTTATCAGGATATGACGATCCTGCTAATTTATTTTACAGTTTATTATACATGCCTAACGAATACCCTAAAGACCCTAACAGAACCTATTCATGGATTGTGGATGATTATATTGCATTAGAAGAAGCTTTTGCAGGAATACGTCTTACAAGTGGAATGAAATTAGAAGGAGCTGACTATGCTGATGGTTCTGGAGGCTACTACATATACGTATACGATGTTGTAAATGGTTCTGATGCCGATGCTCAAGGAGTTACTCGTGGAATGATTATTACTGAAATTAATGGAACAACTGTAACTAGAGCGAATGTAAATGACTTATTAGGTAACAACACTTTTACCGTCCATTTAGCCGATTACAACGGAGGGAATCCTGTTAGTAACGGAACAACGATTACGGTAACGAAATCTCAAGTAACAGAAAACCCGATAAAAACTACCAATATAATTACTAGTGGTAGCCATACCATTGGATATTTAATGTACAGTCAATTTTCTAGAAACTTTGATGGAGAGTTAAATGCTGAATTTGCCAAGTTTCAATCCGCAGGTCTTACCGACTTAATCATCGACTTACGTTATAACGGAGGAGGTTCTGTGCAAACAGCTACTTATTTAGGAAGTATGATAACCGGACAGTTTACTGGTGAATTATTTGCGAAACAAGTATGGAATCATAAAGTAATGGAGGTAACAAACCCAGATTTATTCATCAATAACTTTACGAATCAAATTTTAAATAAAGACCAACAAGGAAATGTAGTATTGAATGAAGCAATTAATAGTTTAAACCTAAATACTATTTACTTTATCGTTTCTGATGATTCTGCTTCTGCTTCAGAGCTGGTGATTAATGCTCTAAAGCCTTATATTGATGTAAAACTTGTTGGTGTTCAAACTTACGGAAAGCATGTGGGTTCTATTACCTTATACGATTCTGACGACTATACTCGTAATGGCGATAACTTAAAAAGTCATACTTGGGCAATGCAACCTATCGTATTAGAAATTCAAAATAAAGATGGTGAAAATGCTCCAGAAGGGTTTATTCCTGAAGTTATTATAGAAGAAGACCCAGGTAATTTAGGTGTTTTAGGAGATCCTAACGAACCTTTATTACAAAGAACCATTCAATACATTACTACGGGAGCAAAAGGCCTACCTACCATGAAAAAAGGAGTTCAATTCTCTCCATCATGGAATTCAAACATGATGCGTCCTGATTATAACAATATGTACGTGGAGTTGAAATAGAGAACTACATGATATAAAAAAAAATCCAGCTTATTCAGCTGGATTTTATTTTTTCTGAACAACTAAGGTCTTCTTTTGTTATAAACTTTATTGTTTTCCCAAATAATATCTTCAATCGTCGCTTTCGAACAACATAATTTATTTGAGAGTTCTTTCAAACTTTCAATCTCATAAATATCTCCATATGCCATTTGTAACTCATGTGTCATAGATTCTAAATCTTGATAAATATATGATATTCTTTTTCTAAACTCATTAAGTTTTTCTTCATTCAAACATGTATTTATCTCATTGATATTTTCTTCAGACCAATCAAAACTATCTCTGGTAAGTAAAAATTCAGCCTCTTCTTTATTGGTTGCCTTAAAACCTAATTTTAATGCTACTTTTTTAGAATTATGATAGTCTAATTCTCCTATTTCTGATTTAGTGATAGTAATTCTTTGAGCTTCTAAATCTTTATTATCATCATAAAATATGTAAGGTAAAATAGCACTTCTTAAAGCATTAACTAGATATCCTTTTTTTCTATTTTTTGGTGTAATGTACCAATGTAAATCTGAATACATATCTACTACAGCACCTACAAATTCCCCTTTATCATTTTTAATAAAAAAAAAGTCATAATAAGTTAATGAAAATTTAGGTTCATTTCTTAAATCATTTTTCTTTTGCCTTACTTTTGACACAAAAACATACTCACTAATTTGTCTTAATAAAATAGTATCTTTAAACTGACCATTATTCAACCTGTCTATAAATTCTTGTATATTTTCATTTGTCATAGTTATTATTAATATTGGTTAGCTTTTTTATTACAACAAACTCATTTGTTGATTATTCTCTTCATTAGGAATCTTTAAGTCAACTCCTAACTCCTTGTTTAGCTTTTTTATAAAATACCCTGCCAACAATGGTGATTCTACTTCTAAATTTTGGTGAATAAAAAAGTGAATATTTTCTAAGCCTAAATCGTTCCATTCTTTTAAACGAACCACCCAATCATCCAAACGTGAATAATCAGACGGGTGATTTGCTCCAACATAACGAACAAAAGCTTCGTTATTCGTTAAGCGCATATGCATCATATCTCTTCTACCTGCTGTATCTACTAACACATTGGCTATGTTATGTTCTTCAAGCAACTGTGTAAACTCATCAAACACTGTTGTGTCTTCAAACCAATCTGGGTGACGAACCTCAATAGCTAATGGTATACCTTTAGGCCAGCTCACTACAAAGTTTTGTAATCTGTCAAAGTTTTTATTTCCAAAATTAGCGTGTAACTGTAAAAAGATAGTGCCTAACTTTTCCTGTAAATGTGAAGCATTGTCTAAATAAACATTCACCACATCTTGTACGCCTTGTAAACGCTTCCAGTGGCTTATCTCCTGCCCTAGTTTTGGGAAAAACTTAAAGTTTTTAGGAGTTTTAGTTTTCCACTTTTCAAACTGTGCTGCTGGAAACTGCCGGTAAAAAGTAGCATTGAGCTCTATCGAGTTAAACTGTTTCGAATAATACTCCAATTCATCTTTAGTTCCTCTCGGATAAAATCCTTTTAAATCTGCTTTATTCCATTTTGCACAACCCACATACACCTTAGGCGTACCACTCTTTTCAAAGGTGCTTAACAGCTCTATTGTTTTAGGGTGTGTTTCTGGTAATGTAAAATCTATCAACTCTGGTTGTGCTACTTTTCCAAACTTCATACTTCACTATTTTCGATTCCTTCCTCTATTTCTTGATTATCTACCATCTCTGGTCTAAACTCTGTCATTCTATCATCATCCAGTTTTTTTGCATACTTATAGCCCGACTTCCACCATTTTTTCATTTTTTCTTTATCAAAAACCAAGGAATTCGTTGTTAATACCGTTGGCGTATAGTATAAGTTCAGCTTTACATTGTGTTGTTTGGCAGAAAGCTTTCCTATCGTAATATTATGTCGCTCTACGTTTTCTAACATAAAATCAAAGGTATCCATCATCAGTGAAAAAGGATTCTTAGCAGGCAGTCTGTTCATTTGAGTTACTTCCGTTGCTAAAATAATGGCATCTACCTCCGTAGCACCTCTTGCTATGGCTTCACGTATAGGGATTAAGCTTCCAAAACCACCATCTGCATACTGACAGTGATCTTTTTCCAACAAACTCATAAAAGGCACATAATTGCACGAACCCCAAATCCAATCACAAAAATCTTCATATTCACATTCTAAGATAGACTTATACTCTATTTGATTTGCTGTTAAATTAGATACTGTTACCACGACCTCTTTGTTCAACTTTCTAATTTCATCGTACATTTCCTTGGTTATGCTATTGCTTATGAGTTTTCGTAAATTTTTACTCTCTCCAAATGTTTTACGACCGTTTAAAAAGTTCCAAAAAGTATTTCTATGCCGAATGGAAACCACTTTTTCTCCATGTACCGATTTTATTTTAAAGGGGCTATTACTAAAAATAGCCTTTTGATCTACAGAAGTATATAACTCTTTTAATTCATCAACCATCCCTAAAGCCAAATGCGAAACCATTAAACTCCCTGTTGATGTTCCTAAAAGCATATCGTAATCTTTACTTTTATACCTCATTAGGTACTCTGCAACACCGCCTGCAAAGGCTCCTTTACTTCCTCCTCCTGAAATTACTAAGGCTTTTTTCATTGATTTAAGTTTGGTTTTCCTATTTTTAGTTCTGTAAAAATATCAAAAATATAAAACCAACATAGGTAAAGTAAACTTTCTCTATATGTTTGCTTATTATTTTAAATTCCTAGCGTTGCGTATTCCATTTAAAAACGCCTAAAACAAACACATGAAACAATTATCTCTCCTTTTTTTTCTCTCTTTAACAATACTAGCTTGTAAACAAGAAAAGAAAGCTCCAAGAACTTTTGATACTATTAAAATTACCGAGTTTAAACAAGATAGCACAAGCATTAGAGCCATACTATCAATTAGTAACAATGAATTGATTTATGCAGGCTCTAAAGGTGATATTACAACCACAAAAGATGGTGGTAGAACGTGGCAAACACAAAGCTTACAGTATAACGATACTATTATACCGCACTTTAGAAGCATTGCGAAGAATGGTGAAAACATATTTGCCTTATCGGTAGCAAATCCTGCACTATTATATAAAGGAAGTAAAAGCAAGTATGAATTAGTATATACTGAAGAGCACGAAAAGGTTTTTTACGACTGTATGCAATTCTTTGCCGACGGGAAACACGGTATTGCCGTTGGAGATCCTACAGACGATTGTCCCTCGATTATTCTTACCTCAGACGGTGGAAATACGTGGACAAAACTACCTTGCTCTCAACTCCCTATTTTTGAAGAAGGAGAAGCCTTCTTTGCAGCTAGTAACACCAATATTGCAATTGTAAACAATACCGTATGGATAGGTTCTGGAGGAACCAAAGCGCGTATTTTAAAATCTACCGACTTTGGGAACACTTGGGAGATTTTTGATACTCCCATTGTACAGGGTGACGGACCACAGGGAATTTACTCTATTGATTTTTATGATAAAAACCATGGAATTGCTATTGGAGGAAACTACTCAAAACCGGAAGACAATAACGCTAATAAAGCAATTACTACCGATGGTGGTAAAACATGGACACTCGTAGCTAATAATATGAATCCTAATTATAAAAGCTGCGTACAGTACGTACCTAACACAAACGGAAAAGAAGTTTTTACTGTTGGAAAAACTGGAATCTCCTTTTCTAACGATGGTGGGCATACTTGGAAACAAATAAGCAAGGAAAGCTACTATGCTATTCAGTTTATTGACAGTAATACAGCCTGGTTATCTGGTCATGAAAAGATTGGAAAACTAGTTCTTAACTAAACTATCGTAGGGCAAATAAACAAAGAACTATAAGAAAACCCATTTTAAGTTTATTAGGTAAGCCTTGGTGGATTAAATTCTTGGCTATCACAATGTGATTAATTCTTAATGTTTTGTTAAAAGGAATTGTTTTCCTTTTTAACTCTATATTTTTATAAGCTAATCAACTCAATTTTAAATGAAAAAAATACTATTCTTACTCTTACCCCTGTGTATTAGTAGCTCTTTTGCACAAGAGTACTTTCCTACTAACACAGGAGTAAAGTCATCCAAAAACAAGGTATATGCATTTACCAATGCTACTGTTTATGTTACCCCAACCCAAGTAGTAAAAAAAGGAACACTACTTATTAAAGACGGTAAAGTTGTTGCTGTAGGTAAATCGGTTACCATCCCTAACGAAGCACAAGTAATTAACCTAGACGGAAAATCTATATATCCCTCGTTTGTTGATGCTTATTCAACCTTTGGTATTGCAACTCCTAAACGTGAAAGTGGTCGTGGTAAAAGACCACAATACGATGCTGGCAGAAAAGGATATTATTGGAACGACCATATTCGTCCTGATGTAGACGCTGCTGCTGAGTTTAACTTTGATGCTAAAAAAGCCAAAGAATTATTGTCTTTAGGTTTTGGTGCTGTTAATACACACCTAGAAGACGGTATTATGCAAGGAAACGGCGTTTTAGTTGCTTTAAACCCTCATAGTTCTGATGCTTACAGAATATTAAACAAAGAATCAGGAAATTACTTATCGTTTTCTAAAAGCGCTAAAACACGTCAAAGCTACCCTACTTCACGTATGGGAGCCATGGCACTATTACGTCAAACATATTTAGACGCTGATTGGTATGCTAAAGGAAATGCAAAAAATACCGATTTGGCTTTAGAAGCTCTAAACAATAAAAAAGAGTTACCTCAAATATTTAATGCTGGTGGATATTTAGACAATGTACGTGCGGATAAAATTGGTGACGAATTTGGAATTCAATACACCATTGTAGGTGGAGGAAATGAATATGAAAGAATTAATGATATTAAAGCAACCAATGCTACTTACATTCTTCCTATTAATTTTAGAAAGGCATACGATGTATCAAACCCTTTTTTAGCAAATAAAATTGCGTTAAGCGATATGCGCTCTTGGAATCAAGAACCGGCAAACCCATCAATTTTAGCAAAAAACAAGGTTCCTTTTGCGTTAACTACCTATAAATTAAAAAAAGTAAAAGAGTTTAATAGCAATCTTCAAAAAGCAATTACTTACGGATTAGATAAAACTACAGCTTTAGAAGCGTTAACCACAGTACCTGCCCAAATTTTAAAGAATGATAAAATAGGGAATTTGAAAGCGGGTAGTTATGCCAATTTCTTAATTACTTCTGGTGATATTTTTGACAAACAAACTACTTTATATGAAAACTGGGTACAGGGTGATAAAAACACCATTAACTCAATGGATATTAAAGACATTACAGGTAAGTACACATTAACAGTTAACGGGAAATCGTACGATATGACCATTACTGGTAAAGGTGCTAAACAAACAGCTGCTTTAAAAAGTGGAGATAAGAAGGTAAACAGTAAATCGTCTTTTAGCAACGACTGGTTGCATATAACTCTTAAAGATGGTGACAACTATACTCGCTTAACAGCATTTGTTCAAAACAAACAACAAATTACAGGTACAGCTACCGACAATAACGGAAACGAAAGTACATGGAATGCTACTTATACTGGAAAAGCTGATACTAAAAAGAAAGACGACAAGAAAAAAGAGACCACTCCTGAAGTAGTAGCTGTTTCATACCCTAACATCGGATTAGGAAACCCTACAGCTCCACAAAAAGAGACTTTTTTAATTAAAAATGCTACGGTTTGGACTTCTGAAAACAACGAAGTACTAAACAATACCGATGTATTAATTAAAGATGGAAAAATAGCCAAAATAGGCACTAACCTATCTTCAAGAGGAGCTACAATTATTGACGGAACTGGTAAGTATGTAACCGCAGGTATTATTGATGAGCATTCACATATTGCTACTTCAGCAGTAAACGAATCAGGACATAACTCAACAGCTGAGGTTACTATTGAAGACGTTATCAACCCTAACGATGTAAATATTTACAGAAACATTGCGGGTGGGGTTACTTCTATTCAAGTATTACACGGTTCGGCAAACCCTATCGGTGGACGTTCGGCAATTATCAAACTAAAATGGGGAGAGAATGCTGACGGAATGTTATACAACAACACTCCTAAATTTATCAAGTTCGCTTTAGGTGAAAACGTAAAACAATCTAACTGGGGAGATTTAAATACCATTCGTTTCCCTCAAACACGTATGGGAGTTGAGCAAGTATATATTGACTACTTCCAAAGAGCGAAAGAATACGATGCTAAAAAGAAAAGCGGACAACCATATCGTAAGGATATTGAGTTAGAAACCTTAGCTGAAATTATTAATAAAGAACGTTTTATTTCTTGTCACTCTTACGTACAATCAGAAATTAATATGTTGATGAAGGTTGCAGAACAATTCAACTTTAACATCAATACCTTTACCCACATTTTAGAAGGATACAAACTAGCCGATAAAATGAAAGAACACGGAGTTGGTGGTTCTACTTTTGCTGACTGGTGGGCATATAAATACGAGGTTAACGACGCTATACCATACAACGCAGCTATTATGCACAACCAAGGAGTTACTGTTGCTATTAATTCTGATGATGCAGAAATGTCTCGTAGACTGAACCAAGAAGCTGCTAAATTAATTAAATACGGGGGGTTAAGCGAACAAGAAGCTTGGGCTACTGTAACTATCAATCCTGCAAAACTATTACACTTAAACGACCGTACAGGTAGTATTAAAGAAGGTAAAGATGCAGATGTTGTAGTATGGAGCGGAAATCCACTTTCAGTATATTCTAAAGCAGAAAAAACAATTATTGACGGAGCTGTTTATTTTGATATTGAAAAAGACTTAGAAAAGCGTAAAACTATTAAAGCAGAACGTGCTAAGCTAATCAATATGATGTTACAAGAGAAGATTAAAGGAGGTAAAACACAAGCTCCTAAAAAGAAAACTCAGAAATTATTTCACTGTGACACAGAGTAATCCTCACAGAGAAATTTAGTAAGATTAACTACTAAGTATAAACTAATAGTAACAAAAATATAAAACGTGAAAATTAAATATATATACAACATAATATGCTTCTTATGTATAGGAAACATAATAGCGCAACAAACACCAGCACCCAAGCAAACTGAAGCTTATAGTATTGAAGGTGCTACAGCGCATTTAGGAAACGGAGAAGTAATTGAAAACTCCTTAATCATGTTTTCTGACGGTAAAATAGCCCATGTAGGAAATGCTAATAGCAGAATTGCTCGTATGGGAACTGTTATCAATGCCAAAGGAAAACACGTATACCCAGGTTTTATTGCAGCAAACACCTCTTTAGGTTTAGCTGAAATTGATGCTGTACGTGCAACAAGAGACTTTGATGAGGTAGGTTCAATGTTACCACACATTCGTAGTATTATTGCCTATAATGCAGAAAGTAAAGTAGTAGAAACCATGCGTCCTAACGGCGTATTAATGGCACAAATTACCCCACGTGGTGGTGTTATTTCTGGTACCTCTTCGGTAGTACAATTAGATGCTTGGAACTGGGAAGATGCTACTATTAAAACCGATGATGGTGTTCACATGAACTGGCCTCAGGTATTCTCGAGAGGTCGTTGGTGGATGGGGGAAGATCCAGGCTTAAAGCCTAATCAGAACTATCAAAAAAGCATTGATAAGCTTACAGAATTTTTCGCCAATGCAAAAAGCTACCTAGCAGGTAACAAAACACCTAAAAACTTACCATACGAAGCTTTACAAGGCATTTTAAACAGTACACAAAGAATGTTTGTACACGTATCAGGTGAAAAAGGAATTACTGATGCTGTAAATATTTGTAAAGAATTAGGCGTTAAAAACATCGTGATTGTTCGCGGACAAGAGGCTGAAAAAGTTGCTGACTTATTAAAAGCAAACAATGTACCTGTTATTTTAGAACGTGCACACCGTTTGCCTAATGGTGAAGATGCGGATTATGACAGACCTTTTAGAGCAGCTAAGATATTAACCGATGCAGGTATTTTAGTAGGTTTAGGTATGGAAGGAGATATGGAACGTATGAGTACACGTAACTTGCCTTTTTATGCAGGAACGTATGCTGCTTACGGGTTAGGTAAAGAAAAAGCCTTGCAATTAATTACTCAAAACAATGCTAAAATTTTAGGTGTTGACAACAATGTAGGAACCTTAGAAGTTGGTAAAGATGCTACCCTATTTATTTCTGAAGGCGATGCTTTAGATATGCGTACCAATATTTTAACAGACGCTTTTATACAAGGAAGAAAAATCAGCCTAGAATCGCATCAAACAAAATTATGGAAGCGTTATGCTAATAAGTATAAAAACCAATAAACACCATCCTTAACGAAGGAGATAGCAACATCTCATCAGTAGAACTTAAAAACATCATTCCGTAAAAAGAATGATGTTTTTTTATGCACGAATAATACACTACTTCGGAACAAACTCACGAAGCATTTATAGAAAAAAGTTCTTGATTTTCGAGGCAAGCCTCGGAGTATTAAACCCTTTGGCGGTGCCCATAAGCATGCGCTGCTGTACGAAACTTAATACAAGCTAGTACACCCCAAATTTTGGTTTTATTGAAGGTTCAAACGGTAGCATCTGGTGTGAAACAACAGCTATAACTAGTAATTATTCTTTTAGTAAGATGGTCTTTTATTATAAAACAGAATAGTACTTTTGTATTTAGATATCATAGCAAATGAAACAGATTAGCAGTACACAAAACGCCTATATAAAAGAGCTTTTAAAACTTCAAGAGAAATCTAGAGAACGCAAGAAGAAAGGATTGTTTTTAGTAGAAGGACAACGCGAAATTTCGTTAGTTGTTAAAGGAGGTTATAAAATAGACACCCTGCTGTTTGTTGCTGATATGTTTACCGAAGAAAGTGTAAACAAAATTCTAAATAAGGCTGCTAATTGTATAGAAATAACAAAAGAAGTATACCAAAAGCTTGCCTATCGTGATACTACCGAGGGTATTATTGCTGTAGTAAAAGCTAAAAACTTCGATTTAGACGCTATTGAATTCAACACCACTACCCCACTCGTATTGGTTATGGAAGGTATTGAAAAACCAGGGAATATTGGTGCTATGTTACGTACCGCCGATGCTGCTAAGGTAGATGCTGTTTTTATTGCCAACCCTAAAACGGATTTATTCAATCCTAATATCATACGTTCTAGTGTGGGTTGTGTATTTACCAATCAGATAGCTACAGGTACTTCTGAAGACATTATAGCATACTTACAGGAGCACAACATTCAAATTTACAGTGCTACCCTACAAAATTCAAACGAATACCATAAAAACGACTATACAAAGGCTACTGCTTTGGTAGTAGGTACGGAAGCTACAGGGTTAACGCAAGTTTGGCGAGACGAAGCTACTCAGAATATCAACATCCCTATGCAAGGAGAAATAGATTCTATGAATGTATCGGTTGCCGCAGCCATCTTAACTTTTGAGGCGAAACGTCAACGTAATTTTGTACGGTAAGGTTACTTATCGATATTGAAAACATCATTTTAACCGTACATTTTTGTACGGTTTTTTATTTTGTTTTATCTTGGCTAACGCTTAACAAAAAAAGAATAAAATTGCTATAGACTTCCGTTTTTCCAAAACAAGTAAGCTTAGCAATAATTATAAAAGAACAGTAAAGTACTCTTATAACTCCTTTTTGGCTGTATAACGATGTACTTTACATCTATATAAACAAGTTATGTGCAAGCAAGAAAAAAATCCGAACCAATAAGAATATGAGTTTTTTAAAATCAATATTTAGTGTAAAAGAGAAACCTATAAACTCATACTCTGACTTTTGGAATTGGTTTGAGCAGAACGAAAAGAAATTTCATAAAGTTCTTAAGGAACAAGGCAATATCAACAAAGTGTTTTTTGACAAACTCGCACCAAAACTCAATGAATTGAAAGATGGATTTTGGTTTCTTGCAGGAATGTATGATGACAACAAAGCGGAGTTAATATTGACAGCCGATGGAATAATCAAAAATATTGTATTTGTTGAGGAATTGGTTCAGTCAGCACCGAAAATGAATAATTGGAAAATTACTGCACTCAAACAACCGTCTGACCTAAATCAATACGGAATTGAAATGGACGGATATAAATTTGACGAAACTAAAATGGACTTTTATTCAACTGACCATAAACAAATGCCAGACGAGATTGACATTACGATTACTCACAAAGATTTCAGCGAAGAAAACAGAGCTGTAATGACAAATGGCGTTTATCTTGCTTTAGATAATTCTCTTGGTGAATTGAATTCAGTTACCACGATTGACAACGTGAATATAATTAATCCGAAAGATGCCACTTCGGACTTAATCCCATTAGAAAAACTAAAAGAGTTTTTGACTTGGCGAGAAAAAGAGTTTGTTGAAAAATATAAAGGCTTTAGACACAACACAGAAAACGATAACTATTCTGGACTCGAAGCGAATTTAAAAAACGGACTTCCATTAGTTGCCGTAATCAACACAGATTTATTGAATTGGGACAGTAAAGCTTCTCATCCTTGGATTGCAGTAATGGAAATAAAATATGATGGAAAAAATAACAACGGAATGCCTTCCGATTCCGCTTATCAACTTCTCAACGAAATTGAGGATAAAATAATGGACGAATTAAAAGATTCTGACGGTTATTTAAACATTGGAAGACAAACTGCAGATTCTATTCGAGAAGTATATTTCGCCTGTATCGAATTCAGAAAGCCATCAAAAGTATTACACAAAATAAAAAAAGAATATATAACTAAAATCGAACTGGACTTTGACATTTATAAAGACAAATATTGGCAATCATTTAACCGATTTAGTCCGAATTAAAAAAGCCCAGCACATAACAAAGGGTATATTGCATAGCTTCCTAACGTCAGTAACGACAACATACCCGGAACGTTAGGTAACATATGAAAAAACTGATATTCACATATTTGACTTTTGGAATTTTTACAATTTCCTGCAATTCTCAAACATTGAGAGTTGAAGACAAATTAATGAATTGTATTTATCAAAATTACGAGGATAATGGAACAAAATTCAAAAAAGCACTAACTGGATTTGAGCAACTACTTATAAATGAAAAAATATTAAAAGATAGTAGTGGTAAAAGCTATGTTGCAATCTTTGAAAAGATAATTGAGGAAAACGATTTTAACTATAATCCATCCAAATCATTTTTGGACAAAATAATTGATATCGGAATGCCTCAATTGGAATCCTTTATTAAATGCCAATCGGAATTGAAAGAAAGTAAGTTCATTAAAAGTAATGAATTGCAAAAAGTATTTGATTCACTTAAAAAGTCTGATAATTTTTCACCTTCGACAGTAGCAAAAGGAATTTTAACTGTATTGAATTCTGAGGACTTTGAACTTGACTATTATAAAATGAGTGTGTTTTTCTTATTCGACACCATTTCTTATGTCAACGATGATGGATTAATTAGGAAACTTCCAGAAACTCAAGAAAACGATACCGAATACGATTTAAGTAAAGCTATAAACATATACATCGATGGAAACAATCAAATTTTTGCAAATAAAAAGAAAGTAGATATTGACGAACTGAAAATTGTAATAAAAGAATACGAAGAAAAGAATAAATCGGAATCAATTATAAGCTTAAAGGCAGAAAGGGAAACTATGTATAAAACTTACATTGATGTTCAAAACGCAATCGTAGGTGAAATCAAAAAATTAAGATCTCAACTTGCAAAGAAAATATATAGCAAAGAATTGGATAGTCTGACTAAAGAAGAAATGCTTGAAATTAGAAAAGTTTATCCTCAAAAATTAATCGAATAAAATACGTGCCTAACAATGGCTATAAACAATTGCTATTACAAGCCTATCCTGAAAATCCTTGCGGATTTTCAGTTTGGTGTGTTACTTGCAAAGTTTCGTGCTAATCCACGAAACTACTCATAGCCGGAGCTGTTGACAAACAAAATATCGAATGAAAAAACATACAATCTTAATTACAATATTTCTTATTACCGTAATAAAAACCAATGCGCAAGAATTGACTTGTGAGGATTTTAAAATTGGAAAATTTTATATTCCACAAACTCAAGAAATAAGTAAATATACAATTGAAGTAAGTGACAGTATAATAGAAATGACTGATAAACGAGATTTATCTATCAAGAAATGGATTGTAGTTAGAGAAAAAAACACTCAAACCGAATGGAAAAATGGAATCGGAAATGGTGTTCCTGAGCATGAAGTAATTGAGTGGATTGACGATTGTACTTATCGATTGACTTATGATTCTTCAAAAATGGAATTGAGCGAGAATAAAAAGTGGGTAAATGAAAATAAGGGAATTGTTGTAACTAAAACAAAAATTGAAAATAACTGTTTGTATTACAAAGCAACAATGACGACAAACGAAGGGCAAAAAATTTCGCAAAACGGAATAATATGCAAAGAATAAAAATACTATATACAATAACATATAACCGCTATTACGATGGTTTCGACTACCTTTCGACTTCGCTCAGGGTAAACTGAATCCACTTGGAATTACTAAAGCCTATGTAAACCAGTAATTTTAATGAAAATCAAATCTGTAATTAACGGCCATATAAAACAATTCTAGGCAATTAAAACCAACCAAATCATGTAATGAATGAATATTTAATAATTACTTTAATCTTTCTAGTTTATTTCTCACCTGTTTTCTATCAATTATATCTTGCTATAAAGGAAAATAAAGGGGGAAATACAATTCCGCTAAAGAAGTTTAAAAAATTCTTGAAGTATAGTGTTATGATAATCATTCCTGTAATAATCGGATTTGGACTTTTAAGCCACACGAACTATCTGAATTATGAAAAACCATTGACTTTTGACAAATACGAACAGATTTCCTTTGAAAACTTCAGAGGTCTTGAGTTTTTCAAAAAATCACTTTACGGCAATGAAAGATTTGCATACGTTGTTACTTCAATAGAAAGCGAAATTGATGATAAAACCGTAACTATCCAGTCATTTTTTCACCCTTCACGCTCATTTGTTTACAAAAAGAATACGAATAGTAAAGAGCTTCTAGCACATGAAAAATACCATATTAAAATAACCGAATTGTTCACAAGAAAAGCGAAAGAAAAAATATCTAAACTAAATAAGTTTAATGGAAAAAAAATCGAGGAAATAATTCGACAAGCTGAACAAGACGAAAGAAATTTCCAAAGACAATATGATTATGACACTTTTCATAGTTATGTTTTGAGCGAACAAAAAAGGTATGAAAAAGAAGTTGACAGTTTATTAAATTTGCTCACTGAATATAAAGAACCCAAAATAGAATTTAATGATTAGAATTATCCTTTTTGCTATAATCAGCATAACATTTACTAATTGCAATACTGAAAAACACAAATTTCCACTTGACAAACGCTACTGGGACTTAAATGACTACGATGATGCAGTTTTAGAACTTAACTATGGATATGAAGCAGATGAAAAACTGCCAACTTTTGACGACCCACAAACAAGAATAATCGTAGAAAAACTAACTGACCAACAGAATTTCAATATTGTACTTGATGACAATGAATTAGGATTAAAACATAGAAATAACGTTGCAGAAAAGTTCTTCAACGAATGGAAAGATATGAATAACATCTACGATGCACTTGACAGAAAAGACCAATATTTATATGATAAAGAGATGCTTGCTGTTTGGCACTTTGGTTTAGAACTTCAACTAAAATATTTCAAATTAGGAAATGACCAAATTAAGGAAAATGCAGACGACCCAAATTCATCAAGAGTTAAGAACAATATTAACTCAAACATTAAAACACTAATAAACAACTATCTAATTTATTTAGACGAGATAAATAACGAAAAGGCATTTACAGAAAGTGGAAAAAATAAACTTGCAGATGGAATTGACAAATACTTTCCAGCCTTGATTGAACGTTATCCAAATGCAAATTACAGCGGAATGAAAAATAAAGCAGAATTGATGTTAAAAAAATCGGATTCGGACAAAATTAAAGCATCGTTGAATAATTTAATTGAACTGATTGACTCGAAAAACAAAAAAAAAACTGAATTCTAATAAAATTTAAAACCACACTCAACTATATATAATTACAATTGTGGTATCCTCATAACTTATCTTATACGGGCTAAAAAACAAACTACTTTCAACCGTACATTTTTGTGCGGTTTTTTATTTTGTTTTATCTTGGCTAAGCTTAACAAAAAAGAATAAAATAGCTATAGAATTCCGTTTATCACCTGTAATACTCCGGATAAAAGTAGTTTTAGTTCTTTTATAACGAGTTATGCTCAATTAAAATTACACCGGAAAAAACAAATGGATAATCAACCAATACACAATAAAAAGTTTAGACAGACATTATCGGTTACCATAAAAAGTGAAGACCATGATTCTTGCTTAGAAATTTCTAAACCAATTAAAAAGCAATGTGAAGCGTGGTCTTTTTGTGTAAAGTTTGATGAACATAAATCAGCGAGAAAAGGATCCGTTTTGAAAAGAGAATTATTGATATATCAAGAAGCTTACAGCGGAGATACCATCATTTTTAAAGAAGCAATTAGACGAATCTGTTTTCATCTTGATTTATATCTTGAACCTGAAGTAAAATTTACAGATAGAGGCTCAATACCGATTGATAAATATTAGTTGAAATCAACCAACTTCTTCAATGGAACTTCCAAAGCTTTAGCAATTTCTAAAAGTGAATAGATTGTTGGATTGACTTTTCCATTTTCCAACTTTTCAAGAGCTTGCCTATCTTTATTGCAAGCACGAGCCAAATCAGACTGACTCCAACCCTTTTGACTTCTTAACTCAACAATACGCTGACCGACTTTCTTTTTAAGTTGTTCTTTATTCACAGAACAAATGTCAATTAATTATACGACAATTTTGTCATACAAAAATTTGACAAATCAATTTAAATCATTATGTTTGTCATATAAATAGTTGACAATTGAGCAATTTCAGGATTTTAAAAATATATAGTAAGTTTCGTTATCGCAGGTGGGGTAACAATTATTCTGTACCTGAAATTCGACTTGAAGGACAATGGTTGGAAGAACTTGGATTTAAAAAGGGAGATACTGTGAAAATTGACCAAAAAAAGAACAAGCTGATAATAACAGTAAGGAAAGAAAAAGAGCATAACACGGTATATAAAAAATAGCAGTTTGAGTGCTTAAACCAAAGATGATTTTGTAAATTGAGAGCAAATAGTAAACCGAAAAGTTCGTGTATAAAATCTGCTACTTTTCATATACTAACCGTTGTAGCCAATTTGAGAAAATCGCAGAATGAAACAATCTATAGTACATATTGCATTAGTTGTAAAAGATTATGATGAAGCAATCAAATTTTATACTAAAAAACTGAATTTTGAATTAGTTGAAGACATTTATCAACCTGAACAAGATAAAAGATGGGTTGTTGTTGCACCTCCTAACTCGAATGGAACAACAATTCTACTTGCAAGAGCTTCAAAACCTGAACAAGAAGAATTCATCGGAAATCAAACTGGAGGAAGAGTCTTTTTATTTTTGAATTCTGATGATTTTTGGCGTGACTATAATGAAATGACATCGAAAGGAATTGAATTTGTTAGAGAACCCAAAAATGCGGATTATGGAACAGTAGCTGTGTTTAAGGATTTGTATGGAAACTTATGGGACTTACTTGAATTGAATCCTGACCATCCTATTGCTAAAAGAATGAAATGAATAAAAACTGGCTACAACAAAGAACTGAGGTAAAAAACAAGTACATTTTATACTTTTTTAAACAAACGTACTTTTATAATTTGCGTCAT
>NZ_JBLWTZ010000017.1:0-81938 GCF_048269885.1 Tenacibaculum sp.
ATCTGGAGATAACCACGTCGCTCATTTCGACTTTTGAGTTTACCTTGAGCGAAGCCGAAAGGCTCAATGACCGCTTCTCGTTATGACGGTTATTTAGAATCAAGAGAATAGACCGCTTCGCTGTTAGAACAAAGATGTTTTAAAAGTCTATTTTCTTTTTTCTTTGCTCCCTAGTCTTGTTTATTTCTAACATCTAACATCTAACATCTAACTCCTTATTAATACCTTCTCCAACAACGCTATATACAACGCAATCCCTTCTTCAATTTCTTGCAGATAAATAAACTCATCAGCAGTATGCGAACGGGTACTGTCTCCGGGGCCTAGTTTTAACGACGGACAACTCAACACGGCTTGATCCGATAAGGTAGGTGAACCATAGGTTTCTCTTCCTAAGGCAATGCCTGCTTGTACCAACGGATGGGTTATCGGAATAGAAGAGGAGTTTAAATGCAATCCTCTTGGCTCAATTTTACACGGTGCGTGTTCCTGTAAAAAGTCACTTACTTCCTGGTTGGTGTATTGGTCGTTTACACGAACATCTACTACTAATTTTACTTCTGCGGGAACGGCATTGTGCTGCTTTCCGGCATTGATTTGTGTTACGGTGAGTTTGACGTCTCCTAAGGTTTTCGACGTTTTTTCAAACGTAATATTTTTAAACCATTGCAATACTTCAATCGTATTATAAATGGCGTTATCGTGATTCGGGTGTGCGGCATGGCTTGGGGTTCCGCTTACTTCGGCATCAAACACTACCAAACCTTTTTCGGCAATGGCTAAATTCATTAACGTAGGCTCTCCCACAATAGCCACATCAATCTTGGGTAAGGTTTTTAATAATCCGTTTAACCCGTTAGGGCCGCTACTTTCTTCTTCTGCTGTTCCTGCAAATACCAAGTTGTATTGTAGGTTTTCTTGAGCATAAAAATAGGTATAGGTTGCTAATAAGGAAACCAAGCAGCCTCCGGCATCGTTACTTCCCAATCCGTAAAGTTTTCCATCTTCTACCATAGCTTTAAACGGGTCTTTGGTATATCCGTTGTTCGGTTTTACGGTATCGTGATGTGAGTTCAATAGCAATGTAGGTTTATTGGCATCAAAATATTGATTGGTAGACCATACATTGTTTTGCGTTCGGGTATACGGTATGTTGTATTCCTGAAACCAGTTTTCTAATAGTAGGGCAGTAGCATCTTCTTCCGAAGAAAAAGAAGGTGTTTCTATTAGGTTTTTTAACAGCCTGATGGCTTTTGTGGTAAGTCTTTGTATCATGATAGTTGTAATGAGGTGTGTTTGTTTTTTGAGTTAAATACCATAGCTGTATTGCCTATGTGTACTTTTTGAACGTTGTTTTTTAGGGCATGAAAGCAATTGTCTAACTTAGGAAGCATACCTTCAAAAATGACTCCGTCAGTTTTTAGTCGAGCATAGGTGTCTAACGTGATTTGTTCAATAACAGAAGTATCATCAGTAACATCAGTTAACACGCCCGGTTTTTCAAAACAATAATAGAGTTCGGTACTGAAATGTGCCGATAAACCGATGGCAATTTCCGAGGCTATAGTATCGGCATTGGTATTGAGTAATTGTCCGTTTGCATCATGCGTAATCGCGCAAAATACAGGGGTTACCCCATGATTGATTAATAGGGCAGGAAGCTCAGGGTTTACCTTTACTACATCTCCGGCAAATCCGTAATCAATAGGTTTTGCTGGACGTTTTACTGATACAATGGTGTTTCCGTCTGCTCCGGTAAAACCTATAGCATTGGCATTGTAGGCTTGTAACTGAACAACAATTTGTTTGTTGATTTTTCCGGCATATACCATGGTAATTACGTCTAACGTTTGTGTATCCGTTATACGTCTGCCCTCAATCATAGTTACCGGAATGTTGAGTTGGTTGGCCAATTCAGAAGCTAATTTCCCTCCGCCATGAACCAATACCTTCGGTCCTTCTAGCTGAGCGAAATCAGCTAAGAAGTTGTTCAAAGCTTTTTCATCATTAATGATGTTTCCGCCTATTTTAACAATCTTTATGGTTTTCATTTGTTAACTATCTTTTAATTTAATGTCACGTCGAGTGATTTTTCGTACTGAAAGGAAGAAAAATTGTATCGAGACGCTTTCAAGTAGTTCTCGATACATCTCCCTGTGGTCGACACTCGAACTGACAAGTTAAAATTCAACTTAAATGAGTTAAAATCTCCTTTAATACTACCTGAGCTGCAAAAGTTCTGTTATTGGCTTGTTCTATCACCAATGCATTATCGCCATCTAAAACCGCATCTTCTGCTACTACATTTCTTCTGATGGGCAGGCAGTGCATAAATTTAGCAGCACCTATTTTTTCTTGCGTAATCATCCAGTTAGGGTCTTCGTTCAATATGTTACCATAGTCATTAAAAGAACTCCAGTTTTTAGCATAGATAAAATCGGCATTTTCAAAAGCTTTCTGTTGGTCGTATTCAATAGGGAACTGTTTCGTGATTTCCGGATCTAGTTCATATCCTTTCGGATGGGTAATGACAAAATCTACCTCCATTTTGTGCATTAAGTGTACAAAAGCATTGGCTACCGAGTGCGGCAATGCCTTCGGGTGCGGTGCCCATGACAGTACTACTTTAGGTTTGGCTACCGTTTTGGTTTCCGTAATGGTAATCGCATCTGCCAAGGCTTGTAGCGGATGGTCGGTAGCACTTTCCATATTGATAACAGGCACGGTGGCGTATTTTACAAAACTGTTCAGCACGGTCTCGGCGCTGTCTTTTTCTTTGTCCTCTAGGGTAGGGAATGCCCTTACCGCAATAATATCGGCATATTGAGAAATTACTTTGGCTGCTTCTTTAATATGTTCAGAAGTGTTTAAGTTCATCACGGAACCATCTTCAAACTCCATATTCCAAGCATTGGTAACGTTTAATACACTTACTTGCATTCCTAGGTTTTTAGCTGCTTTTTCAGTACTTAATCTGGTGCGTAAACTAGCGTTAAAGAACAGCATAACTAAGGTTTTGTGTTGACCTATATGCGTACATTGATACGGGTTCTTTTTTAACTGAATAGCCTTTTGTATGGTATCTGAAAGATTCTCAATATCGTTGATAGCGGTATATTTTTTCATGGTTTTGTATGGATGATTGCCTCTTTAGCAATCTATATTTTGGTATTACGTCACCCAGATGATTCGGGATTGGTAATAAGGTTGTTTATATGTTTCATTTGTATTTGTGGGGTTGTGTGTAACCAAAGTTTTATTGTTAATGTTTTAATCATTAGTCTTTTAAGTTTTGATGTGTCATGTCGAGTGGTTTTTCTGACTAAAAGGAAGAAAAATTGTATCGAGAGATCATTTATTAGTTCTCGATAGCTCTGCTGAGAAAAGCCGAAGCACATCTCCCTAAGGGTCGATACTCGAACTGACAACCAAGTTATCATTAACTCAAAATTTATGGTATTAATAAAACCAAGGTTTATTGAGGTTTTTCCGCGATTTTAGTTTCATGCTACTTGTGTTATGATTAGTTCAATTCTTTTTGTAAGGCGATGATAAAAGCATCTACATGCTCCTTTTGTAAGGTTAACGATGGTAAAATTCTCAATAGGTTAGGACTTTTAGCACTTCCTGTAAATACATGCTGATTGAATAATAATGATTTTCTTAAGTTGGCAATAGGAAAATCAAATTCTAAACCTAACATGAAACCTCTACCTTTTATAGCTTTTAGTTGTGGAATGGTGGAAACTTGCTCAATAAAGTAAGCGGAAACCTCTTGTACATTCTTCATCAACTGTTCTTTTTCTATGGTGTCAAGTACCGCCAAAGATGCCGCACAAGCCAAGTGATTACCACCAAAGGTAGTACCCAACAATCCATGAGAAGCTTGAATGCTTGGGTGAATTAAAATACCACCAATAGGAAACCCGTTCCCCATTCCTTTTGCCATAGAAATAATATGTGGCGTAATGCCATGCTTTTGGAAAGCAAAGAAATCACCCGTTCTACCAAATCCGCACTGAATTTCATCTGCAATCAGTACAGTGTTGTATTGTTGGCATAAGGTTTCCAGTCCTTTATAAAAAGTGGTAGAAGCTTCGTCTAAGCCGCCAATACCTTGAATGGTTTCGATAATAATAGCGCAAACATCCTTATTCTGAAGAGTCTTTTCAACACCTTCTAAGTCTTCAAACTCTAAAAAGATCACTTCTTGTTGTGCATTGATAGGAGCTATGATTTTAGGATTGTCGGTAGCTGCTACTGCCGCAGAAGTACGCCCGTGAAATGAGTTTTTAAAGGCAATTACTTTTTGTTTGCCCGTGTGAAAAGAGGCTAGTTTTAGAGCATTCTCATTAGCCTCAGCCCCCGAATTACATAAGAATAACTGATAGTCTTTACAACCCGATAGTTTTTCTAATTGGTCAGCCAATGCAACCTGTAACGGATTTTGAATGGCATTGCTGTAAAAACCTAGTTTACTTACTTGTTCGCTAATATTTTTAACATAGGTAGGGTGTGAGTGCCCGATAGAGATTACAGCGTGTCCGCCATATACATCTAAATATTGCGAGCCTTTATCGTCGTATACATATACGTCGTTGGCAGTTACTGGGGTAATATCATAAAGAGGATATACGTCAAATAAACTCATTAGTTTGCTGTTTTTATAGTGTTAATTTTGTTGAAAGAGGCAACCATTCCTTGTATTAAAGCAGCACTTAAACCTTTGTGTTCCATTTCGTTTAAGCCTTCAATAGTACAACCTTTTGGGGTGGTTACTTTGTCTATTTCTTCTTCCGGATGATTTCGGGTGGCAATTAATAAATTGGCAGCGCCTTCACTGGTGTGCATGGCTAGCTCTTGTGCTTCTTTAGCATCAAAACCTAGCTGAATCGCAGCCTGTGTAGTGGCACGTATCAAACGCATCCAAAAGGCAATACCGCTTGCACATACTACGGTAGCCGCCTGCATTTGGCTTTCAGGAATCACCATAGAAGTACCTAATTGATTGAAGATAGTGGTTGCGGTTTGCAGGTGTGCTTTTCCTTGAGCATTGCTACAAATACAGGTCATAGATTTACCTACGGCAATAGCCGTATTCGGCATCGCTCTCATAATAATAGGCTCAGCTCCAATAAGGTTTTCCATCTTTTCTATAGAAAAACCGGTAATGGTAGAAATTAAGATATGCTTTTCCGTAAGTACCGAAGTAGTTTCTTTTAAAACTCCCTCAAAGTGTCTAGGTTGCACCGCAAAAATAATGATGTCTGATTGCGCAATGGCTTCCTCGTTGTTGGTACTGATGAAAACATTTGGGAGACTTTTAAATTCATTGAGTTCATCCGTATTTCTTTTCGTTAAGAAGAGCTGTGTAAACGAGTTGTGTTGTATCAATCCTTTTGCAATGGATTTACCTAAATTTCCTGTTCCTATAATTGCTATGTTCATCTGGAAAGCTTTGATTGTATGTTGTGTTGTTGTTCGTTAATCTCTTTGTAACTATTAGAAATAGGTTGCTTTTAGTTGTAATCCGGTACCTTCCTGAAAGCCAAACATCAGGTTCATATTCTGAATCGCCTGTCCGGAAGCTCCTTTTAATAAGTTGTCAATTACACTGGTAATAAGTAATTTATTACCATGTTTGTGTACATGAAGTAAACACTTATTGGTATTGACTACTTGTTTTAAATGCAGCTCTTGGTCTGTTACATGCGTAAAAACAGCCTCTTTATAATACTCAGTATAGAGTTGTGTCGCCTCTTCTAAAGTTCCTTCAAAATGGGTGTACAACGTAGCGTAAATACCTCTGGAAAAATTTCCTCTATTAGGCATAAACCATACATTATTGTCAAAACTGTTTTGAAGAGTATGCAAAGTCTGATTGATTTCTCCTAAATGCTGATGCGTAAAAGGTTTGTAGTACGAAAAATTGTTATCCCTCCATGTATAATGCGTGGTGGCCGATAACGAAGTTCCCGCTCCGGTAGCTCCGGTTACTGCATTGATATGCACATCCTCTTGCAACAAACCTGCATTAGCTAACGGCAATAAAGCTAATTGGATTGCGGTAGCAAAACATCCCGGATTGGCAATATAAGATGCCTGTTGAATGGCTTCTTTTTGAAATTCCGGTAACCCATATACAAACTCTTTCCCTTGAAAAGTACTGTCGGCTTCCAATCTGAAATCATTCCCTAAATCAATAATTTTTGTATGATTTGAAAAGGTATGTGTTTCCAAAAACTGTTTAGAATGTCCGTGTCCTAAGCATAAGAATAAAACATCTACAGAAGTGTTGACTTCATTGGTAAAAGTTAGATCGGTACTCCCCACTAAATCCTGATGCACATTCGCTATTTTGTTACCAGCATTAGAAGTGCTGTACACAAAATTAATAGCCGCTTTTGGATGTTGTAATAGAAGTCTGATTAACTCTCCTGCTGTATAACCAGCACCTCCGATGATTCCTACTTGTATCATATTGTTTGTTGTTTGCTCACTAAGTGAGATTTGTTTGTTGTTTGTTTTGTTATCCGTTTTTCGAGATAACCACGTCGCTATCGCTCCTCGTTATGACGGTTTTTATTTTAGTAGTTAGTATTAAATATGTTAACTAACAGAATTCTAAATTTATATTTTCGCTAACCGCTAACCGCTAACCGCTAACCGCTAACCGCTAACCGCTAACCGCTAACCGCTAACCGCTAACCGCTAACTGCTAACTGCTAACCGCTAACCGCTAATTGATTCACCTGTTGATATATCTTATTCTGATTTCCTAATAACTTAATAAACCCTTTAGCATCTTCAGCGGTCCATCCTTTGTTCATTTCACCGTAACTACCAAACTTGGCATTCATTAAATCGTGCGGAGAATCAATTCCGTCTAAGGTAAAGTGATACGGTTTTAGCGTTACAAACACATCGCCGGTTACCTTTGCTTGGCTATTAGCAAAGAAAGCTTCCATGTCTCTCATCACAGGATCTAAATATTGACCTTCATGCAAATGCATCCCGTAAAAACTTGCTAAATATTCTTTGTGTTGCAATTGCCATTTGGTTAAGGTGTGCTTCTCTAACAAATGATGTGCTTTAATCGTGATTAACGCCGCTGCCGCCTCAAAACCAACTCTTCCTTTAATACCTACAATAGTATCGCCTACGTGAATATCTCTACCAATTCCGAATTTAGAAGCTAAGGCATTCAGTTGCTCAATATTTTGTTCAGGAGCTTTTTCATTGTCATTAACAGCGATTAATTCTCCCTTAAAAAAAGAAAGTTTTACTTGTTCCGGAGTCGTTTTAGTCACTTGTGAAGGATAGGCGTGTTCCGGTAACGGATGTTCTGAAGTTAACGTTTCTTCACCACCTACACTGGTTCCCCATAAGCCTTTATTAACCGAGTATTTAGCTTTTTCCCAAGACAAATCAATACCGTTGCTTTTTAAGTATTCAATTTCTTCCTGTCTTGAAAGTTGTAAATCTCTAATAGGCGTTATGATTTCAATTTCAGGAGCAATTGTTTGAAAAATCATATCAAATCTCACCTGATCGTTCCCGGCACCTGTACTACCATGAGCAATATAACTAGCACCAATACTTTTAGCGTAGTTTACAATTTCTATGGCCTGTATAATTCTTTCAGCACTTACTGAAAGCGGATAGGTGTTGTTTTTTAATACGTTGCCAAAAATTAAGTACTTAATTACTTTGTTGTAATAATCGGTTACCGCATTGATATTTTTATAGGTAGCCACACCCATGGTGTAAGCGTTGTGTTCAATTCTTTTAATTTCTTCGGAAGAAAATCCGCCGGTATTCACACTAACTGCATGAACTTCATATCCTTGTTTTGATAAGCTTACCGCACAGTACGAAGTATCTAATCCGCCACTATAAGCAATTACTAATTTTTTCATTTTTTGTCTTTTTTTAGGAAGATGGTTTCCTTAATTCTTTTGAGTCTTTGAAAGACTTTGGCTTTTACTTTTATGTTTTGAGGTTTTTTGTTAGGATCGAATAACATACCGGTACACAAACACATTTTTTGCTGTGTACGTTGCAAGACATCGTAATTTTTACAAGTCTGACACCCATTCCAAAAAGACTGATCTTCTGTAAGTTCAGAAAAAGTAACAGGTTGATAGCCTAATTCGCTGTTGAGTTTCATAACCGCTAAGCCAGTAGTGATACTAAATACTTTGGCATTAGGAAACTTGGTTCTTGAATGCTCAAAAACTACTTTTTTAATTTTTTTGGCTAAGCCAATACCTCTATAATCTGGATGTACGATTAATCCAGAGTTCGCTACAAACTTGCCATGGCTCCAAGCCTCGATATAGCAAAAGCCAGCAAACTTATCTCCGTCTAGTGCTATAACAGCATTGCCATTTTCTAGTTTTGTAATAATATATTCTGGTTTTCTTTTGGCAATTCCTGTGCCTCTAACCAGTGCAGCTTCGTCAATAGTTTGACAAATAATTTCTGCATACTTACTATGCGATTGATTAGCAATAACAACTCTCATTGAAATTGATTTTAAATATATTTTCTGTTAATAATCCTTGGTTTGAAAGAAGAACTGGACGCACCTGAGTTCCCAAAAAGAAGTCATACCCTTACGGGCGACGTCGGATAAAAGTAGGTCGTACAGTAGTTGAGTTGTTAAAAATAACAACAGGAATTTGTAACGATATAAAAATGTAAATGATTGAAATCACAGATAAAAAAATAAATTATACAATACTCAGTTTAAAGCAAAAGGAAGACTAGTACCGTCTGTAAGACCGCACTGATAAACTGGGTATATAGTTGTATATTTTATTTGTTTGCATGATGCCGCAAATCTATAAAATAAATTTTGATAAATACTAAATAAAAAATAATTTTTTTTATAAGTGTAAGTAATATAGGAGGTTATGAGATGTTTTTTTATAAAGGGAAATAAAAAAAACAAAAAAACATTAGGATAACTAAAAAATAATTTCAAATATTTGTGGCATCAAATGAAGAAACAAGTAGTAAATATCATTTCTATTATTATTGTCATTGTGATTATTTCACAAGGATAAGGAAGTGGTATTTATTATTAAATAATATAAATTTTAAAAAGGCTTCCTAAATTTTAGGAAGCCTTTTTTAGTTGCAAAAAACATGAATCAATTTTTTAACATCGTGGTAATTATTATTGTCATTATTAGCTCTCCACCGAGTTGATACAGATAATTTTTGCCTATAAGGAAGCCTGTATCTAACTCTAGATACAGGCTTTTTTTATTCCGTGAATATCATAAGGTTAAAAAATTAATGTATTGATTTATAGGTAATTGTGTTTTTTAAAGATAGGTTAGAAATCATTAAAGCACAGGAAAATAGAAAAGAGAATAAAAAACGAAAAATAATTTTGAACAGCAAAACAACTGAAAAATGTATTACAACGAAGAAACAGTAATCTATTACAACGGAGAGTTTATCAAAGCCGCAGAAGCAAGTGCTAACTTGTATAGTCAAAGTTTACACTATGGAAATGGGGTTTTCGAGGGTATAAGAGCATACAATACCAACGAAGGAGCGAAAATTTTCAAGCCATATGAGCATTATAAAAGGCTTAAGTATGGAGCAGAAGTCATGAATATTCAATTGGAGTATTCAGAAGAACAATTAACACAAATTACGTATGAATTATTAGAACGTAATGGTTTGAAAGATGCATATATACGTCCGTTAGTGACTACTGGAGCCGATATGAGTTTGTTGACTTCTAAAGAGACGAACTTAGTAATACAATGTTGGGAGTGGGGCAAGTATATGGGAGATAAATTGCTACGTGTAAAAACGTCTTCATTCCAACGTCCGAATCCAAAATCATGTTTTGTAGAAGCCAAAGTAACAGGTCACTATACCAACTCTATACTATCAACGAACGAAGCAAAAAATAACGGTTATGACGAAGCATTGTTATTAGATATGAACGGTAATGTAGCTGAATGTTCAGGAGCCAATGTTTTTATGCAGAAAGATGGGAAGTTATACACGCCACCAAGAGGTCACATTATGGCAGGAATTACCCGTGCTACAGTTATCGATTTATGTAAAGAAGAAGGAATCTCTGTTGAAGAAAAGCATTTTACGCTAGAAGAATTAAAAAATGCAGATGCTTGCTTTTTTACAGGAACTGCTGCCGAAGTAGTTGGATTACAGTCACTAGACGATTATCAATTTCCTCTAGCCTGGGAAAAATCACACGGATATAAATTAATGAAATTATACAAAGACGAAGTAGTAGGCTTAGGTCAAAAACGCAAAGCAAGTTAACATGGAACTAAACAAATTTAGTAAACAAGTAACGCAAGACGATACACAACCAGCAGCACAAGCCATGTTGCATGCTATAGGTTTGTCGAAATCAGACTTAGAAAAACCATTGGTAGGAATAGCAAGTACAGGATATGAAGGAAATCCGTGTAATATGCACTTAAACGATTTGGCAAAATTGGTAAAAGAAGGAACCGAAAATGCCGATTTAGTGGGGTTGATATTTAATACCATCGGTGTTTCTGACGGAATATCTATGGGAACCCCAGGAATGCGCTATTCACTTCCTTCTCGTGATGTCATTGCTGATTCTATGGAAACGGTGGTCCAAGCAATGTCGTATGACGGATTGGTAACTGTGGTAGGCTGTGATAAAAACATGCCGGGAGCCTTAATGGCGATGTTACGTTTAAACCGTCCATCAGTTTTAGTATACGGAGGAACGATTGCTTCAGGATGCCATGAAGGAAAAAAGTTAGACGTAGTATCTGCCTTTGAAGCATGGGGAGAGAAAGTAGCGGGAACCATTACGCAACAAGAATATCAAAATGTGATTGAGAAAGCGTGCCCAGGAGCTGGAGCTTGTGGAGGAATGTATACCGCAAATACGATGGCATCAGCAATTGAAGCTTTGGGCATGAGTTTGCCTTATAATTCATCGAACCCAGCGATAAGTAACGACAAAGAGCAAGAATGTGTTAAGGCAGGAGAAGCGTTACGGGTATTACTTGAAAAAGACATCCAACCATCAGACATCGTTACTAAAAAATCGTTGGAAAATGCGGTACGATTGGTAACAGTAATGGGAGGTTCTACCAATGCAGTACTACACTTTTTAGCCATCGCAAAAGCAGCAGAGGTACAATTTACCTTAGAAGATTTTCAACGTATTTCTGATGAAACGCCATTTTTAGCCGATTTAAAACCTAGTGGAAAGTACCTTATGGAAGATGTACACAAAGTAGGAGGTACACCAGCAGTTTTAAAATATTTACTAGAAAAAGGGTTGTTACATGGCGATTGTTTAACCGTAACTGGAAAAACATTGGAGGAAAATTTAGCAGCAGTTCCAAGTTTAACGGAAGGGCAAGATGTAGTAAAACCATTAGAAACTCCTATCAAAGCCACAGGACATTTACGAATGCTCTATGGAAACTTAGCCAGAGAAGGTTCTGTAGCTAAAATAACAGGAAAAGAAGGATTGTATTTTTCAGGAAAAGCCAAAGTTTTTGAAGGAGAGTATGCCGCTAATGATGGGATAAGAGACGGAAAAGTAGAAAAAGGAGATGTGGTGGTAATTCGCTATGAAGGGCCCAAAGGAGGCCCTGGAATGCCTGAAATGTTAAAGCCAACAGCTGCTATTATGGGAGCAGGATTAGGTAAAGAGGTTGCGCTAATTACCGACGGTCGTTTCTCGGGAGGAACGCATGGATTTGTGGTAGGTCACATTACACCTGAGGCGCAAGAAGGTGGGGTAATCGCTTTAGTAAAAGACGGGGATACCATAACCATTAATGCTGAAACGAATACGATAAATGTTGAGGTTTCGGAAGAAGAATTAGTCAAAAGAAAACAAGAATGGACAGCTCCACCTTTAAAAGTAAAAAGAGGGGTACTCTATAAATATGCAAGAACAGTAGCATCTGCTTCTAATGGATGTGTAACCGACGAATTTTAATCGCAGGGCGATAGCCAGAGGATTAATTTCCTGAGGCTTGCAGAGGTGTTTGATTTTTAAAAAAAGACAACAGAATTAAGATTTAAGACTATACATAGTAGCGTTAAAAAATAATAAAATAACTAAGCATATAGCTAAATGCTAAAAGCCAAAAGCTGAGTTTATGGAAACAAAAACGAAACAACAAACAGAGCAAGAAACGACACAAAAAATAACCATTACAGGAGCAGAAGCTGTAGTAAAATGTTTATTAGCAGAAGGAGTCGATTTGTTATACGGATATCCTGGAGGGGCTATCATGCCTGTATATGATGAGTTGTATAAATATCAAGATAAATTGCATCATGTATTAACACGTCACGAGCAAGGAGCAACACACGCTGCACAAGGCTATGCTAGAGCTACAGGTAGGGTAGGAGTAGCGATAGCAACTTCAGGTCCAGGAGCAACCAACCTAATTACTGGTATTGCCGATGCGCAGATAGATTCTACGCCAATGGTATGCATTACAGGCCAAGTAGGAGCCCACTTATTAGGGTCTGATGCGTTTCAAGAAACAGATATTGTGGGAATTTCAACTCCTGTAACCAAATGGAATTATCAAATAACCAAAGCAAGCGACATACCTGAAGTCATGGCAAAAGCATTTTACATCGCTCGCTCTGGAAGACCAGGGCCAGTTTTGGTTGATATTACTAAAAATGCGCAGTTCGAAGAGTTTGATTTTGAATATAAAAAATGTACATCAGTACGAAGTTATCAACCTGTTCCGAGCATGAACATACAAAATATTGAAACAGCCGTTGCATTGATTAATAATGCACAAAAACCATTTGTGGTTTGGGGGCAAGGTGTACTACTTGGAGAAGCAGAAGAAGAATTTAAAGCCTTTATAGAGAAAGCAGGAATTCCATCAGCAAGTACATTGTTAGGTTTATCGGCTTTACCAACCAAACACCCTTTACATGTAGGAATGGTAGGAATGCATGGGAATTACAGTCCGAATAAACTAACCAACGAATGTGATGTGTTAATTGCTATCGGAATGCGTTTTGACGATCGTGTAACTGGTGATTTAAATCGTTATGCAAAACAAGCCAAAATAGTTCATTTTGAAATAGATCCTGCGGAAGTAGATAAAAATGTAAAAACAGATGTAGCTGTTTTAGGAAACGTAAAAGAAACTTTAAGAGCAGCACTTCCTCTTTTAGAAGAAAACTCACACAAAGAGTGGTTGCAAGAATTTAGAAATCTCGATGCCGTTGAGTTTGATAACGTGATAAAAAATGATTTGTTTCCAACCAAAGAAGGTTTAACAATGGGAGAGGTTATCAAGCAAATAAATGAAGCTTCTAAAGGAAAAGCTATTGTAGTTACCGACGTGGGCCAACATCAAATGATAGCAAGTCGTTATGCGGAATTCAACCAAACAAAAAGTAGTATAACTTCAGGTGGATTAGGTACCATGGGCTTTGCCTTACCAGCAGCGATTGGTGCTAAAATGGGAGCTCCAGAGCGAGAAGTAGTTGCTGTGATTGGTGATGGCGGTTATCAAATGACCATACAAGAACTCGGAACCATTTTACAAACCAAAGCAGCGGTTAAAATTGTAGTACTCAACAATGAATTTTTAGGAATGGTACGTCAGTGGCAGCAGTTGTTTTTCGACAAGCGATACGCTTCTACCGTAATGACAAACCCTGATTTTGTAACTATTGCAAAAGGATATCATATGGCTGCAAATAGAGTCACTAAAAGAAAAGATTTAGCGAGTGCTGTACAAGAAATGATGCAAGCTGAAGAAGCCTACTTCCTAGAAGTTTGTGTAGAAAAAGAAGCCAATGTATTTCCAATGATTCCAACAGGAGCATCGGTATCTGATGTTCGATTAAAATAAGAAAATATGCATACAAAAAACACCTATACAATTTCAATTTATACAGAAAATAATGTTGGATTGTTAAACAGAATATCAGCAATATTTCTACGAAGACACTTAAATATAGAAAGCGTTAACGTGTCAAAATCTGAAATTAAAAGTGTCTCAAGATTTACACTTTTAGTGAAGGTAACCGAGGAACAAGTAAAAAAAATAATTGGTCAGATTGAAAAGCAAGTAGAGGTAATCAAAGCTTTTTATCATACAGATGAGGCAACTGTTTACCAAGAGTCATGCTTGTTTAAATTAAGTACGGACTTGCTAATTCAAAATGATGAAATACAAACGATTATCAATCAAAGTAAATCAAGAGTAATTAATATAAACAAAAACTTTTTTGTTTTGGAAAAATCGGGATCAAAGGAAGAAGTCGAAGAACTATATCACATTTTAGATAAGCATGGTATCATGCAATTTGTTCGGTCTGGTAGAATAGCCATTACGAAAGATGAAATGCCAGTATCAAAACTATTACAATTAATAAAAGCATAAACAAACAACACAAATACAATAGAAATGAAAAATTATTTCAACCAATTATCACTTAGAGAACAATTAGAACAGTTAGGGAAATGTAGGTTTATGAATGCGGAAGAATTTTCAGAAGGAACTACAGCATTAGAAGGCAAAAAAGTGGTAATTGTTGGCTGTGGAGCTCAAGGATTGAACCAAGGATTAAACATGCGCGATTCAGGGTTAGATATTTCATACGCATTACGAGAAGCAGCTATTAAAGAGCGACGCCAATCGTACAAAAATGCCACAGAACACGGTTTTGCAGTAGGAACTTATGAAGAGTTAATACCTACAGCAGATTTAGTATGTAATTTAACACCCGATAAACAGCACACACAGGTAGTAAATGCAGTGATGCCATTGATGAAATCAGGAGCAACTTTATCATATTCTCACGGATTTAATATTGTGGAAGAAGGAATGCAAGTCCGTAAGGATTTAACCGTAATTATGGTAGCGCCTAAGTGTCCAGGAACAGAAGTAAGAGAAGAATACTTGAGAGGATTTGGTGTGCCTACATTAATTGCGGTGCATCCTGAAAATGATCCAGAGAGTAAAGGGTTGGCACAAGCAAAAGCGTATGCGTTTGCTACTGGTGGACATAGAGCAGGAGTTTTAGAGTCTTCATTTGTTGCTGAGGTAAAATCAGACTTAATGGGTGAGCAAACTATCTTATGTGGTGTGTTACAAACAGGATCTATTTTGTCGTTCAATAAAATGGTAGAAGAAGGAGTAGCACCAGCATACGCATCTAAACTTATTCAATACGGATGGGAAACGATTACAGAAGCATTAAAACATGGAGGAATCACGAATATGATGGATCGTTTATCGAATCCAGCAAAGCTTAAAGCTTACCAGCTTTCCGAAGAATTAAAAGAAGTATTAGCTCCATTGTTTAATAAGCATATGGATGATATCATGTCAGGACACTTTTCAAAAACGATGATGGAAGATTGGGCAAACGATGATGTAAATCTATTAACATGGAGGGCCGCTACTGGAGAAACGCAATTTGAAAAAACAACCGCTACTTCTGAAGAAATCTCAGAACAAGCCTATTTTGATAAAGGAACGTTGTTAGTTGCTTTTGTAAAAGCAGGAGTAGAGTTAGCGTTTGAAACGATGGTAAAATCAGGAATTATTTCAGCATCGGCATACTATGAATCGTTACATGAATTACCATTAATAGCCAATACTGTGGCACGTAAGAAGTTGTTTGAAATGAACCGTATTATTTCTGATACTGCTGAATACGGATGTTATTTATTTGACCATGCTGCCAAACCATTATTAACTGATTTTATGAAATCGGTAAGTACTGATGTTATCGGAAAGGATTATAATAATACTAACGAAGTAGATAATCTTGAATTAATTAAAGTGAATAAAGCAATTCGCAATCACCCTATTGAAAAAGTAGGAGCAGAATTGAGAGAAGCAATGACGGCTATGAAGGTTATCAAAACCAATGTCAGTCAAGAAGAACCCGTTTTAGCATAATCGTATGGAAGTTCAAAAAGAAACCTATTTTCCTAAAATATCTGCAATACAACAAGCTGCTACGACTTTGAAAGAAGTCGTAGCAGTTACACCTTTGCAAGAAAATTTTAATTTATCCCAGCAATTCAATGCTACTATTTTATTAAAAAGAGAAGATTTACAACAGGTCCGTTCCTACAAAATTAGAGGAGCTTATAATAAGATAAGCTCTTTAACAGAGGAGGAATTAATAAACGGAATTGTATGTGCCAGTGCAGGAAATCATGCGCAAGGAGTAGCGTTGGCATGTAGGAAAAAAGAAATTTTCGGAACTATTTATATGCCTGCACCAACCCCGAAACAAAAGGTAGAGCAGGTAAAAATGTTTGGAGGTGACTTTGTAGACATTCGACTGATAGGTGATACGTTTGACGATGCTTATAAAGCAGCAAAATTATTGTCAGATACTTTAGAGAAAACATTTGTACACCCGTTTGATGATGAAAAAATTATTGAGGGACAAGCAACGGTAGGCTTAGAAATTTTAGAACAATCACAGCAACCTATAGATTATGTTTTTGTACCTGTTGGTGGTGGTGGATTGGCTTCTGGTTTATCTAGTGTTTTTAAATTATTATCTCCCAAGACAAAAATTATAGGAGTAGAACCTTCCGGGGCACCTTCTATGAAGAAGTCATTAGAGAAAAATAAGAACGTAATATTAAAGAGTATAGATAAGTTTGTTGATGGAGCTGCAGTACAACAAGTTGGAGAGTTGACTTATAAGATATGCAAAGAAAACTTATCCGATATGATTACCGTTCCCGAAGGAAAAGTGTGTCAAACCATTTTAGAAATGTATAACAAAGAAGCCATTGTAGTTGAGCCAGCTGGTGCTTTGACCATAAGCGCACTTGATTTTTACAAAGAAGAATTGAAAGGTAAAAATGTAGTGTGTGTTATTAGTGGAAGTAATAACGATATTACCCGTACAGCAGAAATTAAAGAAAGAGCTTTATTATACAATAAATTGAAGCACTATTTTGTTGTTCGTTTTCCACAACGGGCAGGAGCTTTAAAAGAATTTGTTGCTGAGGTATTGGGTGAAAATGATGATATTACTTTTTTTGAATACTCTAAAAAGACCAATAGAGAAAATGGACCTGCAGTTGTAGGAATAGAACTAGAGAGAAAAGAAGATTTAGAGCCGTTAATTCATAGAATGAAAAAACGGAGTTTTTATGGTGAATACCTAAATGATAAGCCTAATTTATTTGAATTTTTAGTGTAATATTGATGAGATTGTTTACATCGTCATTTCTACCTAAAGGACAAGTTTTCTGATTATTTGTGACTCATTGTGTAAGAAATTTTGGTTGCTTCGCAATATATTTTCAGTCAAATATATTGTTGATTTCAGTAGCGTTCGAAATGACGATGTAAACAATCTTATTTTTGACCCCAATACACCCAATGGTCATTTTCTTTACAGAAAAAAGAGTTTTCGTGAATCACATCGATACTGCCGTTCTCCATAAAAAAAGCGTTAAATTCAACGGTGTTTTCTGTTGATTGTAGTACTTCTAGTTTTAACCAGTTAACAGATTTTGTCCAAGTTAAAATATCTTTCTTTTCTCTTTTAGCAGGTCGAGTACTACTGTGGTGACTTTTTTGTAAATAATCAATATTAGCTAAAACAAAAGCACTATATCTTGAACGCATTAAAGCTTCAGCTGAGGTAACTGAATGAATATTTTGATGTGCTTTTGCACAGCATTCACTATATAATATAGCAGGATTGCAGGGACATTGCATAATTTTGAATTATTTGTTGTCAAAAGTAATTGAAAAAAAGTAAAATCAGTTCGTCTATAGTAAAGTGCATTTCGTCTATAGATATATAGTTTTTTGTCAAAGAAAAAAATCATAACTTTAAAATTGACTTATTTTTATGAAATTAGTTTTTAAATTGAGGTTTTGGATAAAAAAATAAAAATATTATTAATAGAAGACGATAAAATAGAGATACTTAAGTTCAATAGAGCAATTTCATCTATTTTACAAAAACATATCATTACACAGGCAAATAATGGAAAAGAAGCCTTATCTTTATTGGAAAAAGGGTTGCCAAATATTATTTTATTAGATTTGAATATGCCCGATACTAATGGAATAGAGTTCTTAACTATCTTAAAAAGTGATGATAAACTTAAGCATATTCCTACCATAGTATTAACAACCTCTGATAATGATAAAGATATTTCAGAATGTTATAGGTTAGGAATAGCAGGATATGTTTTAAAGCCATTAAAATATCAAGACTATGAAAAAAAAATAAGCACAGTATTAGCGTATTGGAGTCTTAATGAGTTTAAAAAATAAGCTATGAAAGGAATCGTTTTTACGGAGTTTTTAGATTTAGTAGAAGATAAGTTCGGTATCGAAATGGTAGATAAAATTATAGAACAGTCTGAGCTAGATTCAGGAGGAGTGTATACTGCTATAGGTACCTACAAGTTTTCTGAAATGTTACGATTGCTAGATAACTTAAGTAAAAACACGGGAATTTCAACAGATGAGTTATTATTAGTATATGCTGAACATTTTTTTTCTGTTTTAGAAGAGAGTTATCCGGGGCTTTTAGCTACATATAAAGACCCTATAGAAATGCTGTCTTCAATAGAAGATCACATTCATGTAGAGGTTAAAAAGATATATCCTGATGCAGAATTACCTACATTTCTCGTAGAAGAAAAAAGTAAGAATTCACTTGTAATGCTATATAAGTCTAGTAGAGCGATGCATCATTTTGGACTAGGTTTAATGAATAAAACGTTTGAGCACTTTAATAGTTCGGCAGAAATTGTTTTAGAAAAAATAAAAAAAGATGGAACTGAAGTAAGGTTTATTATTAACAAAAAATAGTGAGCATAAAAGAAATAGAAATACTACAAAGAGCGCTAGAAAGACAAAAAAAAGCTAGAAAACAAGCAGAGAGAATATTAGAAGAAAAATCATTAGAGTTATTCAATATTTCTCAAGAGCTAAAAGAGGTTAATGCAAAATTAGAAGATCTTTTAGATGAAAAGAACTCACAGTTAAAGGGAATTTTTGAAAACATTAATGATGCCTATTTGGTGATGGATATTCATGGAAATGTGTTAAAAATGAATCATGTCGCGGTAGATTTTTTTGGTTTTGATGTAAATGAAGGAGAAGTAAACGTAGTGAGTCTTATTTACCCAGAAGATTATAATTATGCCATGAATTCCTATGCAGAGTTATTGAGTAATGGTTATTTTACTAATTATATAGCTCGAGTTATAACCAAAAGAAATGAAGTAAAGTGGGTAAACATAAACTCTAGTGTAGTTTTTGATAAAACACACACACCTATAGCAGCCCAAGGAATTATTAGAGACATAACCAACCAAAGAAAAGAACGTCAAGTAATTGAAGTAATTAATAATACAGCTAAAGCTATTATAGGAAAAGAAGATATCTATGAAATTGCTTGGGAAATATCAAACAATGTTGCAAATTACTTAAATACGGATGATTGTGTTATTTATTTGGTAAATGAGAAAAAGAAACAGTTAGAGTTAATAGCCTCTTTTGATAAAAGAAAAAATAAAGTAATTCAAGATAAAATGCGATTACCTTTAGGAGAAGGAGTGGTAGGAAGTGTTGCTGAATCAGGTGTTTCTGAAATGATAAATAACACCTCTTTAGACAAGAGGTATGTAATTTATCACATACCAAAATTATCAGAATTAACAGTACCCATAACACATGAAGATAAAGTTATAGGGGTAATAAATGCAGAGCATTTAGAGAAAAATTATTTCACTGAAGAGCACCTTAAAACCATAGAAGGTATCGCTGGTTTGGTATCACTTCAGTTAAGAAGTGCGTTAAATATTAGGAAACGTAAAAAAGTAGAAAAGAAAAATGCTGATTTATTAAAAAAGATAGCAAAAAGCAATCAAGAGCTAGAAGAATATGCACATATTGTATCTCATGATTTAAAATCACCCATAAGAAGTATTCATGCCTTAACCAGTTGGATTAAAAGTGATAATGAAGGAGTTTTTGACGAAGCCAGTCTCCAGAATTTTGATCATATTGAAAATACTTTGATAAAGATGGAGCAGTTAATAACCGATGTATTAGAGTATTCAAGTATTGTGAATGCATCTAAAGAAGAGGAAGACGTTGATATAAATTCTCTAGTAGAAGAATTACAAAAAGTGATATACCTACCAACTCATATCTCAATCAAGATTGTAAACAAACTTCCTGTTGTTAAAGGAGACAAGATAAAATTTCAGCAACTATTTCAAAACTTAATTAGTAATTCTGTTAAGTTTAATGATAAGGAAGAAGGAATTATAGAAATAGCTGTAAAAGACCAGAATTCATTTTATAAATTTTCAATTAAGGATAATGGAATTGGTATTGAAAAAGAACATTTTGATAAAATTTTTAAAATTTTTCAATCCCTACATAAAACTAAAGACTCCTCTGGTATTGGTTTGTCTATTGTAAAAAAAATTGTAAACTTATATAAAGGAGAAATCTGGCTAGAGTCTGAAGTAAATAAAGGAACAACTTTCTTTTTTACAATAAAAAAGTAATTATGGAACAACCCAATCTATTGTATATAAACGAGCTTTCTAAGGGAGATGAAGAGTTTAAAAAACAAGTTATAGGAGTTTTAAAAGAAGAACTTTCTGGAGAAATAGAACGTTATTTTTTACATATTAAAAACGAAGATTTAAAGAAAACTAAAGAAGTTGTTCATAGAATTAAACATAAAATGAGTATTTTAGGCTTGGAAAAAAGCTATAAAATAACCAACGACTTTGAAAACAATCTTGCAGACAATAGTATAGAAAATAAAGAATATTTCGAAAATGTACTTCCTGTAATGCTCGATTTTTTAAAGATAATTTAAAAGACTACCTATGAACTGCATTGTTATAGATGACGAATTAATGTCAAGAATGATTCTTAAAAAAGTATGCGAACAAGTAGAAGAATTAGAACTTGTTGGTGAGTTTTCTAATGCAATACAAGCCATAAAATTCTTAAACAGTAATAAAGTAGATGCTATTTTTTTAGATATTCACATGCCAGATTTTACGGGGTTTGATCTTATTCAGACGCTAAAAAAGCCCCCAAAAATTGTTCTTACCACTTCTGATAGAAACTTTGCCGTCGAAGCTTTTGAATATGATTTTGTTGTGGATTATATAGTAAAACCTATAGAATTAGGTCGTTTTAAAAAATCGGTAGAAAAAATTATTGCTGCAAAAGGAAAAGAAAGCAATGCTAAACCAGTCGCTCACAATCCAACTACTGATGCAGATACGTTATATGTAAATATCGATAGAAGATTGGTAAAGATAGATATACCTAGTATTTATGTGGTAGAAGCTAAAGGAGACTATATAAAAGTGAAAACAGAAGAAAAAAACTACATAGTTCATAGTCCGTTAAAAAAGATTGAAGAAAAATTACCTGCAGCTTCATTTTTAAAAGTACACAGATCATATATAATTAATATTAATAAGATTATTGATATAGAAGATAATAGTGTGCTTATAAAACAAGATATAGTTCCTGTGAGCAGATCTAATAGAAATGAACTAAAAAGGCGATTAAACTTGCTGTAATCGTTTTATCTGTATAAAAAAGCCATTAATCTTTAGTAAATAGTCAGTTAATCGATTATCATACTTCAACACTCTTGTTATTACTAGTTTTGAGTAATGAACAAGAGGAGTTTACATATCATTATATTAATTTTTATACCATTTTTCTTATTTGGACAATCTTTAGAAGGGGTAATTAAAGATGCAGAAAACTTGGTAAAAAAAGCAGAAATCACGTTAACATTTCCAGAGAATGAAACTAAGATATTTCTCCCTTTTCAACAATTCAAATTAGAAAAAAATAAAAATGTAAATCTATTAGAGATAGATTTAAAAACACTTGAATCTAATCAGTATAAAAACGATATAGGATTAGTGTTTAAAGCAAATGCAAATCATAATTTTAGTGATGCTTTAGATGAAGAAACAAACACTTCAATAATTACTAGTGTAAAAGCAGAAGTAGAATGGAACGTATTAAAGTCAGGATATTTTGAAAACCAAACAAAGGCTAAAAGAGTAGAGAATCAAATAGTAGTATTAAAAGAGGAAAGTGATAAAGTACAAAAGGAGTTATGGAGAAAACAGTTTAAAATAGATTATAACTATGTTTTAAACAAGGAAGTAATTCACTTACAAAAAACATTTCTATCATTTGAAAATGATTACTTTGATTTACTGAATAAACTGTATTATCAAAAACTAATAAAAAGAGAAAAGTTACTACAAGTAAGCAGTCAAATACATGTTTTAGAAGAACAAATAACAACGTTTGAGAAAGAAAACGTTCTACTAAGAGATAGTGTTTCTACAGCTTATTTAAAAATAAAAAAACTTCCACTGTTAAAAGTACGGTTAGACAGCTTTTCACTTAAAGAAACCTATGCACCAATACACGTTAAAGAAGAGAATATTCACTTACAACAGCATCGATTAAATGATATTAACTTATCGTTGTATGTAAATCAAAACTACCGTTATTCAGAAGCAACGCAACGGTATTTTCCTTCCGTAGGTATTCGTTTTAAAGCACCCTTACGTTTTAATAACAGAAAGAAAATTATTGAAACAAAAATAAAAATTTTAAAAGCACAAGAAGCAGATACGTCATTAGAACAATTTAATAACACACTCACTTATATAAGTGAGTATAATGAAAAACTAAAAGACTTGCAAAATGAATACAAAAACTGGCAAGTTTTAGAAGAAAGAATAAGAATACTAAAATTAATAAAAGAAGAATTTAAAACTCAAGATACAGGAACTTTATTATTAGACTTTTTAGAAGAACAATTTAGAATATTAGAGAATGTTTTGCAGTTAAAAAGACAGTTATATAAAGTAATAACAAGGCTTTTTGAGCTAAATGAAACTAGCAAAATTGATGCTTTGTTTGTTCCTTACACATTTAAAAAGACAACAAGTTTAGAAAGGTTAGTGCTTGTAAGCAGTAAAAAATACAGCCTAAATTTTCAGCTTAATTTTTTAAAAGCTAAAGGGTTAAGCGTAGTAGTGTTGAGAAATGATTTAGCCATTCAAGAAAAATTAAAAAATAGATCAATTAATTATGTTTTGGTAAATAAGAGTACTAAAACAGTAGAGCAGTTTATTAAAGAAGAAGTAGAAAGAATTAAAATAAAAACAGATGAAAGCATTTAATTATAAAAGAGGAAAGGCAGTAATTAGAACGCTAAAAGAACCTGTAATTAAAAAGAAAAAGCTGGGCTTTGACAGAGCTTTGTATTTTATAATTATTATAGGGCTTGCTGTTTGGTTAACAAGCTTTGTGTATCATAAAACTTTATGGTTAGAAGGTAATGGACAGATGTTAATGGAAAAAGTAGATGTTAATTTTACAAACGATGTAAGACTCAAAGAAATTTATATTAATGAAGGAGATACTGTTAGTAAAGGAAGTAAGTTATTTAATTACTTTCAAAACGATTTTGATAGTGACGCATCTATAGTATTAAAAAACTTTGATAGAAAAGAAAAACAAAATAACAATCTATTAGAAATAGAAAGGCAAATTAATAGTAAGCAAATAAGGTTAAAAGGATTGAAAGAAAGGCTTTCGTTTTTGAATATTCAAGAGAAAAAAATAACAAAACTTATTTTACTAGATGTGTATACAAAAACAAAGTTAGATGATTTACTGACTCAAAAAATGTTACTTGAAAGTCAAATAAAAATGGAACAGAGCGAATTATACTTTTTACAGACAGATAGGAAGTTAATTCAACCAGATATTCAATTAATAACAACGAGTAATGAAGATTATCAAAATACATACATTTCTCCAATAAAAGGGGTTGTTGGTCAAATTTTAAAAAGTAGTGAAGAAGCTTGTTATAAAACAGAAAATGTATTGACAATTCATAATGTAGAAAAAGTTTTTATAAAAGCATATTTTAACTTAAAAGATCTGTCTAAAATAAATAAGGGAGCTATTGTAGAGGTCGAGTTTCCTGATAAAACAATTTCTAAAGGAATTATTAATAAACTGTACATAGCAACCTATAAGGCACCAACTGAATTTCAAAAGAAATATGAACCAACAGAAAGAAATATTTTAACGGAGATTATTCCTTTACATAAAGAACAAATACCAGATTGGGCAAAGTTTTATAAATTAAACTTAAAGATCAAAGTAGGAAAATTCTAATAAGCTGTTTTTACTAAAAAATAAGAACCTGTGAAGTTTACTTTACAGGTTTTTTGTTATGCTCGCTTAGTGACTGTTAGAAAGGAAAAGAGAAAGCTTGTTGTAAAATGAACCTGTTTAGCAACATTCATCTCACTTATATAAAAACGACAAAAACCATTTATCTATAGTTATTGTTTTTTCATCTACAGAAAGTTTTTAGTAAGCCAATAAACGCTTTAACAGCTTAAAAGCGAGTGTACTTTAGCAGTATATTAATTAACAAAAAACAAATAAGATGAGCACAGCATTAAAAACAAACAAGATACAGGTTGAAAAGCAGTTTCCAAAATTAGCTTACAAAAAGAGTCAGTTATTTAACAGCCTTTTAGAAAAAAAAGAAAACATGGCAGTTGTAGGATTAGGATATGTAGGATTGCCTTTAGCAGTTCACATGGCATCAAAATTTAAAGTGATAGGCTTTGATGTTAATGATGGCAAGGTACTACAGTTAATGCAACATAAAGACCCATGTAAAGAATTACCTTCAGAAGAGTTTAAAGGAAAGGATATCAGTTTTACGTCGAATGATGAAATTTTAAAAGAAGCTAAATTCTACATCGTAGCGGTACCAACTCCTATAGATGATTTAAAAAAGCCAAATTTAACACCGTTAAAATCAGCCACAGCTACGATAGCAAAATACTTAAAAAAAGGAGATTGTGTTGTTTTTGAATCGACAGTATTTCCAGGGTGTACCGAAGAAGTTTGTGTGCCAATTTTAGAAAGAATTTCAAGATTAAAATTAAACAAAGATTTTACTGTAGGATATTCACCAGAAAGAATTAACCCAGGAGATACACAACACACGTTTACAAAAATTAAAAAAATAGTATCGGCAAGCACAGATGAATCTCTTGAAACAGTGGCGAAAGTGTACGAAGAAGTAGTAACAGCAGGTGTACACAGAGCACCAGCAATTAAAGTTGCAGAAGCTGCAAAAGTGGTAGAAAACATTCAAAGAGATGTAAATATTGGTTTAATGAATGAGTTATCACAGATTTTCAATGTTTTAGAAATTAATACAAAAGATGTATTACAGGCAGCAGGAACTAAATGGAACTTTCACAATTATTTCCCAGGATTGGTAGGAGGGCATTGCATAGGAGTTGATCCGTATTATTTAATACACAAGGCAAAGACAATGAGGTATACCCCAAAGCTACTAGAACAAGTTAGAGAAGTAAATGAAAGCATGATAAATCATATTGTTTTACAAATAGAAAGAAAATTATATGCTAAAAGGTTTTTAAAGAACAATATTTCAGTTTTAGTAAAAGGAGTAGCTTTTAAAGAAAATGTAAATGATATTAGAAATTCTAAAACAGCAGAAATGTGTTTAGAACTTCAAAAAAGAGGATATAATGTAGTGGTGCAAGACTATATGGTTGATCCAAAAGAAGTAAAGAAACGTTACGGACTTACCATTAAAAATACCACATCAGAAGAATTTGATGCTATCATTTTAGCGGTAGACCATGAAGACTATAAGCATTTAGCATACTACGATTATTTAAAAAACGGAACGAAAGAAACATTAATTTTTGATGTTAAAGGAGATAAAAAAGACAAATTTCCAGCAGCAGTATATATGTCATTGTAAAGTGTAAAATCAACCAAAAAGTAGAAATCATGCTAAATGTTTTAAAGAAATCAAATTCGAGAAGAATCATACAAGATGGTTATTCGTTCTTGTTGGTTTCACATACTAGCGAGTTACAAAACGAAGAGCTAGCATATTTAGATGGTTTTATTATTGATACAGATACTTTAACCAATGCCAATGATATTATTTATAGTATAAGAACACACAAAAATATTCAAGTTAGCCTGTCACCATTGTTTGTGAATAGCATTTACAAACTACCTAAAGAAGTAGCCATTCATACCGATGGTGACGTAGAGCTAAACATGCTTTCTTCTTATATACAAAGAGTAATAACTATAAAAAAGAGAATAAAGAATTTAACAGTACCTAAAGCAATTTCTCATGAAAAGCTTATTCAGTTAAAAACAATGGCATTTTCTTATTCGAGAAATAAAGTTTTAACACCAATTACAAGTAGAGAAAGTTATATAGGATATGAATTTCCCTTTATCTCATTATTCTACAAAAAAAATGAAGCAACATCATTATTAAGAAATTTAGAAAAAGCAGTAAAAGAAAATAGTTTATCTGTAAGCTTAAAAGACTACGTACACCTTTGTAAAAGTTGTTCTGGTAATTATCTAAATTTTAGAGAATGCTGTCCGAAATGTGATTCTATCGACATCATAGCAAATGATATGGTTCACCATTTTGTTTGTGCCCATGTTGCACCAGAAAAGGATTTTAAAGTTGACGATGGGTTGGCCTGCCCGAAATGTGATAAAAACCTCAGACATATCGGAATAGATTATGATAAACCTTCATCAATCTATTCGTGTAATACTTGTAATCATGAATTTCAAAATGCCAACATGAAAGCTTTGTGTTTAGATTGTGAAACAGAAAACAAGTTAGATGAACTTTTAGAGAAAACAATAGGAAGTTATACAATAACCGAAATAGGAGAACAAATATTATTTAATCAAGAAAGTACAAATCAACCTCAGTCGGAAACTATTTCTGTAGGTAGTATGAACACGAGTCTTTTTAAAATTATAGTAAACCAAGAAATAAAGAGAATAGAAGTAACACAAGGAGACAGTTATTTGACAAAAATAACGTTTGAAAATAAGCAACTAGAATTGTTAAACATCGATTTAAAATTAAACCTAACCAAAGAAATAAGTTCAATAATACAATCGTATTTAAAAGCTTCAGACATCTTATCTGCAGAAAAGTTTAATAGCTACTATATTTTACTCCCTGAAACTAAAGAAAATCAGTTAGAAAGACTAGAGAACATACAATATAATCTATCAAAGTTATTATCAGATAACTTGAGTGATACCCAACAAGAAATAAGAATAGAGATTCATAAAATTTTAGGCACTGATAACTCAAATACGTATTTCGAATGATATTTTTAAGCCTACATAATTTAGTTCCAGAATATGTTAATTACTGGTTTGTGGTTGGCTTACCAAAATTTATAAGAGTGTTTTGGTATTTCGTAATCTTTGAGTTTACACGTTATATAATCATAGACTATGTAATCGCATTTGTTTTTCTCATTACAAGAAAAAAAAGAGCTAAAAAATTTGAAGAAGCTAAAAGAAAACTTTTTCAAGAAAATCCTTTTGTATCTGTAATCATTCCAGGGAAAAATGAAGGAAAACACTTGTATAAGCTAACCAAATCATTGGCAGAACAAACGTTTAAAAATTTTGAATTAATTATTGTTGATGATGGCTCTGATGATGATACTCCTATCATAGGTAAAAACCTTGAACGTTTAGGGTTGATAGATATGTTTATACGAAATGAGATGAGAGGAGGAAAAGCATCAGCTGCAAATTTAGCGCTGCGTTTTAGCAAAGGTAAATACATTGTGCATTTGGATGCCGATTGTTCTTTTGATAGCGATGCAATTGAACAAGTACTTTTACCTTTTTTTATAAACGATAAAATTGCTGCTGTAGGAGGAAATGTAAAAGTGAGAAACTACAAAGAAAGCTTGTGTGCAAAACTACAAGCAATTGAGTATTTAAAAACAGTATCAGTAGGGAGAATCATTACGTCTTATTTAGGAATCTATAAAATTATTTCGGGAGCATTTGGAGCTTTTAGAAAAGATGTAATAGATAGTATTGGCGGATGGGATATAGGTCCAGGTTTAGATGGAGATATCACAGTAAAGATTAGAAAGTCTGGTTATAAGGTGTATTTTCAAGAAAAAGCAATTTGCTTAACCAATGCGCCTTCAAAATTTAAAGTATTGACAAAACAACGTTTACGTTGGGATAAATCTATTATCCGTTTTAGAGTTCGAAAACATAAGGATGTGTATTTTCCTACGGCAAATTTTAATTGGTCAACTTTTTTTTCACTTGCAGAAAACGTATTCTACAATGTTATTTTAGATATCATGTGGTGGGTTTATATCATAGATATTATTGTAAATTATAACAGTTCTTTACAGTTTATTATCCCAATGAACTTCACATTATACTTTGTAATGTCGTATGTACAAATGCTAAGTATTTACATTTTTTCAGAAAGAAGAGAAGAAGAAAAATACTTGTGGCCTTATGTAATTTTAATGACGATATATACAGGAACTTACTTAAGAATAGTAAGAACTATAGCTTATTATAAAGAATTCTTTTTCAAACGATCGTTCGAAGACCCTTGGAATCCATATAAATCTTCAATACAAGCTAAAAGAGCTGGTTTGTAAAAGAAGCAATAAAATCTTAGTTAACTAACTCTTGTAATTCCTGAACCCTAAAACAGCGTTCTTCACCAAGAAATAAAGGATTTCCGTGCTTTTCAGACCAAAACCCGTCTAAAATATTTTTAGAAAGACAAGAATAAACTACAACGCCTTTATAAATAGTATTGTCATCACCAGTGTAGTTAAAATTAATTACAAGGATATTATTTTTAAAGAAACCAGTTCCATATTGTTCTTGTTCATTATTGATGAGCCATTTGGCAATTATTCTGTTATTCTCATCAAGAGTCAAAGAAAGTGTTCCTTTGTATGTATTACTACTTTCGTCTTGGTTGCTACCAATAATATTGTAGGTTCCTATTAAATCTTCTATCGTCATAAATCTTCGTAAAATGCAAAAATAAGAATAAATTAAGTGGAGGTTATCATTAGTTTAACATGATAATATTTCGTATATTTTCGAGTGTTTTATACTAGTTATCAATACTATGGAGTTTATAGATTATTACAAAGTTTTAGGAATAGATAAAACAGCTACTGCCGCTGATATCAAAAAAGCATACCGTAAACTAGCCAGAAAATACCATCCTGATACAAACCCGAATGATGAAGAAGCTAAAAAGAAGTTTCAGCAAATTAATGAGGCGAATGAGGTGTTGAGTAATCCTGAAAATCGAAAAAAGTACGATGAGTATGGTGAACATTGGCAGCATGCCGATGCTTATGAAGAAGCTAAAAAACAACGAGGAAATCAAAGTGGATTCAGTGGAGGAGGCTCGCACCAACAATATTCGTCCTCAGATTTTGAGGGGACAGATTTTTCTGACTTTTTTAATGCTGCATTTGGTGGTGGTAGAAGTTCAGGAAGGAGGACAGCACAATTTAGAGGTCAGGACTTTAATGCTTCCTTACAATTAAACTTAAGAGATGTATATACTTCACAAAAACAAGTATTGACGGTAAACGGTAAGAAAATACGAATTACGATTCCTGCAGGAGTAGAAAATGGACAAACCATTAAAATAAAAGGACATGGAGGTGAGGGATTGAACGGAGGACCTAAAGGAGATTTATACATTACTTTTGAAATAGCCCCGGATATAAACTTTAAACGTGATGGTGCTGATTTGTACACAGAGCAAACTATTGATTTATACTCAGCAGTGTTAGGAGGAGAGGTGGTTATAAATACTTTTACAGATAAAGTAAAGCTGAAGGTAAAAGGAGGAACTCAGAATGGAACCAAAGTTCGATTAAAAGGTAAAGGCTTTCCAAAGTATAAAAAAGAAGGGCAGTTTGGTGATTTGTACGTTACTTACAACATAAAAATTCCTAGCCATTTAACAGACGAACAACGAGCGTTATTTACTAAACTATCTAAATTGAAATAGAGATGAATGATAAAGAATTAATAAGCATACAAAAAGTTATTGTTCATCACAACTTGGATGAACAATTTATAGAAAGTATTGAGTCTTTTCAACTCATAGAGTTTGTTGTAAAAGACTCGAATAAATACTTGTACATAGAACAGCTGCCTGTTTTAGAAAAAATAATCAGATTATACTACGATTTGGAGGTAAACATGCAAGGTATTGATGTAATTAATAATATGCTTGATAGAATGGATTCTATGCATAAAACAATTCAACAATTAGAAAATAAATTAAAACGCTACGAGTAAACTAATTTATGAGTTAGATTTCTTATAAAGAGTTTCGTCTATTTTATCATAGATATCAGGATTGTGCTTTTTAATTTTAATTTTAATATGTTTTGAGGCAGGCATATTACTTCCTTTTACGGTGTTGTGAATTGAAACCAATACATTGGTTTCAGGGAAGTAAGTAACAGTGTTCTTTTCAGGAATAGGATATTCAACAATAATAAATAGTGGAGCAATACGCTCTGTGTCATTATCATAATTATATAAATCTACCTTATCACCAGATTTAAAACCAGCTTTTTCTATATCGTTTTTATTCATAAAAACTACACGACGTTCATTATAAACACCACGATAACGATCATCTAAGCCATAAATAGTAGTATTAAATTGGTCGTGTGTTCTTACTGTGGCCATTAAAAATTCATCTTCGGCTAATGTGTTTTTAGGCAATGTTGTAATCGAAAAAGGAACGCGATTGCCATATTCTTTTGTTTTAAAGTTTCCTTCACGAGCATTGTTGGGAAGATAGAATCCACCTTTTTGTTTTACACGAACATTGTAGTTTTCAAAACCAGGAATACATTTTTCAATATCATCTCTAACAGCATCATAACTGTTCATGTAACGATCCCAATCAACTACACTTTTGCTTCCTAAAGTAGCTTTGGCCATTCTACAAACTATATGTGTCTCGTTGATTAACTTGTCAGAAATAGGCTTTAATACTCCTTTAGACCACTCGACAATTCCCATTGCATTTTCGGCGCTTGTATATTGATGTTTATGGTTAACCATATCAATTTCACTTTTAGAAATGGTAGGTAAAATTAAAGCCTCTTTACCGTGAATTAAGTGAGTTCTATTAAGCTTAGTAGAAACTGAAACAGATAAATCTAGTTGTCTTAATCCGTTTGCTGTATAGGTAGTGTCAGGAGTAGCTGATAAGAAATTTCCACCCATGCTAAAGTGTACTTTTACTGTTCCTTCATTCATTGCTTTTATGGTATCAACCACATCATAACCGTTTTCTCTTGGAGGATTAAAACCAAAAACTTCTTCAAGCTTATCTAATTGTTCTTTGGAAGGATGATTGTTAATTAACATGGTTCTGTTTCCTTGCACATTGCTATGCCCTCGTACAGGACAAGAACCTGCTCCGGGTTTACCTATACTACCTTTTAAGAATAATAGGTTTAGCACTTCTTTTAAAATATCAACTCCGTTAGGTTGTTGTGTAAGTCCCATTCCCCAGCAAATAATAATTCGATTTTTGTAAGCAAGCATTTCAGCAGCTTTTTGAATAGCTTCTTTAGAAACACCAGCTATAGCAGCTAATTCATCGATGTTGTAATGTTCAATTTGCTGAATCAACTCTTCGTAGCCTACCGTTTTATTTTTAATAAAATCTTGGTCGAAAACTTTACCAGGTGTTTCTTTTTCAAAATGTAACAAGAGTTGTTCGATAGCTTTTAACAAAGCTAAGTCCCCATTAATTCTAACAGGAAGGTATAGATCGGCAAGTTGAACTCCATTTCCTAAAATCCCATTTATTTTTTGAGGATCTCGGAATCCCATTAACCCAGCTTCAGGAAGTGGATTAACAGCAATAATTTTAGCACCGTTCTTTTTTCCTTTTTCTAGAGCGCTCAACATTCGTGGTGAGTTTGTTCCAGGGTTTTGCCCGATAATTATTACAATGTCAGTATCATAAAAATCATTTAAAGTAGCAGTTCCTTTTCCAATACCTGTTGTTTGAGCTAGGGTGAAACCAGAAGTTTCATGGCACATGTTAGAGCAATCAGGAAAGTTGTTGGTTCCAAATTCGCGAACAAAAAGTTGATAAACAAAGGAAGCTTCATTGCTTGTTCTTCCTGAGGTGTAAAAAGCAGCATTATCAGGAGATTCGAGTTTGTTTAAGTGTTCGGCAATTTTACTAAAAGCATCCTCCCAACTTATAGGCTCGTAGTGGGTACCGCCTTTGGGAAGATACATAGGTTCAGAAAGACGACCTAAGTGTCCGATTTCATAATCAGTTAATTGAGATAAATCATACACGGAATTTTGTTTGAAAAAATCTGCAGTAATTCTTTTACTAGTGGCTTCTTCAGCTAAAGCTTTGGCACCGTTTTCACAGTATTCAGCAATAGGAGAACGTTCATCATCAGGGTCAGGCCAACCACAACTTGGACAATCAAAACCATCAAACTGATTCATTTTAAATAGCGCTTTCCCTCCTCGAATCAACGTTTTTTCGTCAATAAGGTTTTTTATAGAATGTTTTACAGCAGGAATACCCGCAGCCCAATCTTTTGGCTTACCTGTTCTTAAACTTAATAATTTATAAGGAGGTTCTGCAGAAGCTTGTTTTTTAGATGTATTGTCCATGTTTTTTCTCTAATCTTAAGAAGATAAAGTTAAGAAAAAATAAAGGAGATTGTAGTGGGTTGAATGATTTTGTATTTAGATTTAGGAGGCAAGCCTATAAGGAACTTAACTTTTAAGGGAAACTTTTTTAAGTAGCTCTTTTTTCTTTTTTGAGACTTTTGAAAGTCGGATAAGGTGGTTTATTCCAATAACGACTAAGATGGAAATACATGCAGCTGTTCCTAAAGCCCCTCCATAACCATTAAAAAAATCAGGACTAAATGTATATACGAATCCGAAAACTATTCCTGCGAAAATAATTGAAATATAGTTTCGAGTAAGCTTGCCAGAAGTCATGCCAACAAAAGAAGCCCCAAAAAACACCCAAGGAATTTGGTTGATTATATCTTCTGAAAACATCTTAGGAAAAAGAAAGCAAAAACCAGCTACAATAAGCGTTAATAGGGCAGAAGCACGTACAGGTCCCTGTTTGTATTTGGTACTTACTAAAAAGGTTAAAAAAGCTCCAAGTGTACTTGTTAAGTATATTGATATTGTTGTAAGCATTATGAGAGAATTAACAATAATAAAGATGAAATAACAACGCTACCAAAAGCAAGAGTACCTAATTTACCACCAACTCCATGAAATAGGTTTTTTGAAAGCATGTAAAAAATACCAGCAATAATGCCGGCAATAATTATAAAGCTATAATCGATAGCAACGTGTTTTTGCGACATTCCTACAAAACAACCACAGTACATAGCATTAGGTATGTTTTGTAAAACGATTGATCTTTTATTCAAATTGGGTAAAAAAGAAGCAATGGTACCAATAAGTGCTGCAGCCAAAACAGTATTCAATTCAGTAAAAAGATGTAGGTAACTTGTAAGTACAGCGCCGGCTATGACAAAAATCATTACATAAAATGGTTCAAAATTTACTTCTTTAATTCTAAAGAACTTTATATAGGTGTAAATTAGGAGTGTAGTAATAAGTGTTGTTAAAGATATTACCGTAAAAACAGTTTTATGTTCTAGCAATAACGCAGCAATAAAAGCGAATTGAGTAAGAACTAAAAAAATGATAGAAAAAAAGTGAAAATATTTTTGTCTCAAACCTGAGGAATGCTGCTTTAAATAGTATTGCAAATTTACGACATATACAGCGATTTCTCAATTAATTTCCTTGAATTCTAACCCAAAGATCATTTACGAGTTCTTTGGCTTTTTCTCTATCTCTAGGAACTTCTTCTATAACTAATTTATTATTTTCTTCAGTTATTTTGAAGCTAAAAGCAAACTGTTGAAAATTTGGAGCTACACTAAGCAGTCCGAAGCGCAAATCATTTAAATATAAAGCATTATCTTTTTCTAAAATAGTATACCAACCTTTAGTAATCTTTATAAGTCGTTTTACAGAAATATCATCTTTATAATCACCTAGTAAATGATGATTTTTAGGATAGGAGTAAAACTCAATCGGTTTGGTGTCAAAAAAAGAATAATAACCAATCAGATATGCATCATCTGTCTCAACATTTGCAGACCATAAAACAGTGTTAAAAGGCGTAGGTTTGGTTTCTAACTCTTTATAAGCTATCCCTTGTTCTTTTAAAGCATGTGTAAATTTAGTATAAGTAATTCCTTTGATAACAATAGTAATTGCCATGTAAGAACTACTTACAATAAGTCCTAAGTTGTTATACTTTCTTCTTTTTACAGTTCCTTTACGTTGGAACATTGCCATTAGTAGAAATATTAAGAAAGGCAGTGTGTATAAAGGATCAATAACAAAAATGTTTTTAAAAGCCAATCGAATATCGAGAGGCCAAAAAAGTTGAGTTCCCCAAGTGGTATGTGCATCTAGAATTGGATGCGTAATAAATCCCCAAAACATGAGTTTAGCCCACTCTTTGGTGGAGGCTTTTTTTTCATACAAAGAAATGAGCCAGCCGAAAATCCATCCAAAAACAATTGTAAAAAGAATAGAATGTGTAAAACCTCTGTGTATTTCAAGTGCGGTAACGGTATTAAAAAGCTTACCAATATACACATCCAAATCAGGAATTGTACCCGCAATAGCACCGTAAAGCATTGCTTTGTTACCAACTTTTTTTCCTAATACAGCCTCTCCAACTGCTGCACCCAAAACAATTTGCGTAAGTGAATCCATAAGGCAAAAATACTTATAAAACGACTAGTAAATAGAACGATAGTATTCATCAATCCATTTCGTTGGATATGTACTATACAAGTCGTTAAGTAATAGCTTGTTTGCTTTCGAAGTTTTAAAGTCTTTGTAAAAGCTTCCAAGAACCCAAACGGTTTCTCTAGGCAAACTTGTTTTATGATATGCTAGAAGAATTTGTTTAGAGGTACTAGAAGCGTCAACCAATAATAAAACCAATGCCCCAGCAGTTTCGAAATTGAATTGATTAAAGAAGGGAGTCATTTCTTGAGCTCTTTTTAAAAGTATAGGATTTTCTAAGAAAAGCGTAGCTTTTAACTTTTTTCGTAAACTAGGATAACTGGTATAAGAATTAACTTTGGTGATAAACTTTAAGGTTTCTAAAAACTCGTTGTAGGATGTATTGTACAGGTTTTCTATGTCATTTGGTGAAGTAATACCAAAAAGGATAAATACTTTACTAGGTTTTAAAACATTGATATTGTATCCTTCTCCAAGAGATAATAGTGTTTTTTCAACTCCTCTTAAGAAAAGAGGGTAATTGTCTTCTCTTACCTTTACTATAATTCCTAATCTAGCGGCATGAAAATAAGCATCAATTATTTTTTGCTTGTCAATTCCCTTGAGGGCTTTTGTCAATGTAGCGTTAATATCATAATGACGGGAAGGATAAAATTGACCTTGAAATTTATGGTGCAAAGCTTCGTTTTCACTTTCGATAAAGAGATCAATAATTTTACTTGTAGTAAGTTTTCCTACGGATTGATATTTTTTTTCTTGTAATTTTATTTTTCTGTCTTTTTCCATGAGTATAAATTGAGTCTCGACAAGTAAAATTATAAACCTCAGTGAAATGAAAATAATCTGTTTTATAAGCGTAGTAAACCGTTATAAATTTGAAGTAAAAATAGAAGAGTATTTTTAACTGAAGTTATAATTATAACAAGAAATCATCAAGTAAACTCTTCGTTTAGATTAGGTGATAAAATTTTATTCTATATTTCAAACTTTGTGTTTTGGTTTTTACACTCTAACCTAATCATCTATTATTTTTAAATAAGAACTAGAATAAGTATTAGTTAAAAGCTATTAAAATTAATTTTACTAGATTTAGTTCCGTTATTTTGCTATAAACCAGTAGAAAAATTTTATGAAATTCATCAAGTATATTCTTACATTAGCTGTTTCCATCATTTTTATTGTAAATGTTCAGGCTCAAAACAAAAAAATAGATAGCCTTAAAACTGGATTAGAAAATAATAAAGCAGAAGATTCTATAAGAGTTAATCTTTTGGTACGTCTTTATTATGAGATTCAAGATTTAGAAAATGAAAAAGCTAGACTATTATTGAATGAAGCCGAAACAATTTCAAAAAAAATAAATTACGCTACAGGTAAAGCAGATGTTATCTACTACAAGGGGCATATAGATGTTAACAAATCTAATTACAAAGAAAGCATTCTGAAATTTAAAGAAGCGATTAAATTATACAAATCTTTAAATAATAGGAAAGGAGAATCTTATGCAAACAATGGTATAGGAATGGCTTATTATTATCAAAGTGATTTTTCCAATGCTATAGTGTATTATAAAAAATCCGCAGAGATAGATGAATCACTAAATGACTTAAAAGGTGTTGCTGGAAGTTTAAATAATATAGGTAATATCTATGCTGATCAAGGAAATTATGTAGAAGCTATTCGTAATTATACTAGATCTAAAGAATTAAAACTAAAAGTCAAAGATACTATGGGTGTTGCAAGAGCATACACTAACATTGGAAGCATATTTGGAGAACAAGGAAATTACCCTAGAGCACTAGAGAATTTTAACACAGCAGTGGGTATTTATGAAAAGTTAGGACTATCTAACTATACAGCAAGATTAATGTTGAATATGGGAATGGTTTATAATAACCTTGGCAATATTGAAAAAGCATTAATATATGTAAATAAAGCTTTAGAAGTGGCTAAAAAGCAAAATAGTCAAGTGACTATTGCTATATGTTTAAGCCTTAAAGGAACTATTTATAAAACCCAGTTAGACTATATAAATGCTTTAGAACAATTTCAAAAGGCTTTACAAATACGTCAAACAATTAACGATAAAAGAGGAGTTGGTATAAGTTTGAATGATGTAGCAGATGTTCAAATTTTAGTACAACAAGAAGGAAAAGCTTTTAAGAATTTCAAAGAGGCTGGAATTGTGAATAAAGAAGTAGGTTCTCCAATCGGTTTATGTCGTTCCTACTTAGGGCTAGCTAGGTGTTTCAACTTTCAGAAGCAATATCAGAAGGCGCTCAATTATGTCTTGAAAAGTCAAGAAATAGCTATTGAAATGAAATTACTAGAACTGCAAAAAGAAACCGCAGAACTTCTTTCTATAATTTATAAAAATACAGGTGATTATAAAAAATCTCTTACAAACTATCAGCAATACAAAATATTAAATGATAGTATTTTCAATAAAGAAAATATTGAAAAAATTACCCAATTGGAATACGAGTATAAATATAAACAAGCTTTAGACTCAGCCAGTATTCGAGAATTAAAATTAACCAAAACAGTACTTGATACTTCTCAAAATTTAAAAAAGTCACAACGTAATTTGTTGTTAGGTATCGTCGCTTTTTTAATAACAACGTTGGTTTTAGGTATCATCATTCTATTCTTAAAACTGAGGAATCAAAAATCAAAAACACAAAATGTAATCATGGAGCAAAAATTGTTACGCTCGCAAATGACGCCGCATTTTATTTTTAATTCACTTTCAGTTTTACAAGGCATGATTTTGAACAAAGAACAGAAAAAATCGGTTTCTTATTTGTCTAAGTTTTCAAAACTACTTCGAACTATTTTAGAAAATTCTCGAGATAGAACTGTATCACTTTCTCAAGAGTTAATAGCTGTAGAAAACTATTTAGCACTTCAAAACTTAGAAAACGAATCATATACTTATACTATTTCTGTAGAAGAAGATATTGAGACATCGCTTTTTAAAATTCCTCCAATGCTGATTCAACCATTTGTAGAAAATGCTATAGAACACGCTTTTGTAAATCTAATAGGAAATAGAACCATTAATATTGAGCTCAGTTATTCTAACCAAGAGTTAATTTGTGTTATTAAAGATAACGGTGTAGGTCTAGAGGATTTAAAGAAAGATAAAAATCAAGACAAAAAATCATTATCGACAACGATTACTTCTGAGCGATTAAAAATACTATCGAAAGACTTTAAAATGAATGGTTCTGTTACTATTGAAGATAGAAAAAAATATAATGAACAAGGAACTGTAGTTACGTTGACAATTCCTTATATAAAAATAGAAAGTATTGAAAACATTAATAATAGAGGATAAAGAATATATTAGGAAAGGTTTGCAAAATCTATTACAGTTACTTGATACTGAAATAACTGTATTAGGTGAATGTGAATCCGTAAAAGATGCCGTAGTAGTTGCTAATGCCTGTAAACCTGAATTGGTTTTTTTAGATATTAATCTTACCGATGGTACAGGGTTTGATTTTTTAGCACAAACCGAAAACCTCAATTTTAAAGTCATCTTTATTACTGCTTATGAAGAGCATGCCTTACGTGCTTTAAAAATAGGTGCGGTAGACTATCTACTAAAACCTGTTGATATAGATGAATTACAAACAGCACTTCAAAAAGTAGCTCATCTTCCAATAGACCGACAAAAACAACAAGTACAAGTAGCAAAACAGGCTTGGAACAATGAAGATTCAAAGCTAATTTTATCATTACAGGATAGTTTTCAAGTAGTAGATTTAGACGAACTGTTATTTTGCGAATCAGACAAGGGGTACACTACATTTTATTGTAGTGACAATAAAAAATATATGGTTTCAAAAACTTTAAAAGAGTTTGAAGAACGTCTGTGTAAAGCCAATTTTACACGTCCGCATCAATCTTACATGGTTAACTTAAAATTCATAGATAAATATGATAAAACTGGAGTTATTCATTTAAAATGTGGTAAGAAAATACCTGTGTCTTCTCGGAAAAAAGAACATTTTTTACATACTTTTTTAAACTGGACAAATAATTAACTTCCTGTTTTACGGATATTTTATAAAGTATCGCACTTATTTATTCAAAAACCCCAGAAATAGATTCTCTATTTTCTACTTCACTTTAGCTACATACTTTTAGTCGTGTAATTATAAAAAACACGAAAATGAAAGTAGTAAAATTCATAGCAATCATAGCAGTATTTACTTTGTTGGTTTCTTGCGGAAATTCGACAAGCAAGCAAGTGGCCAATAAAGAAGGGTTTGCCGCTATAGAAAAAGAGGTTAAAAGCGAATTTGGTAATAATGCATATTACACAGATGTAACGATTACTTACAATAAATCTATAGGAAATATTATAGGAGTAACTGTTACCTCAGCTCCTGAATCTTTAAAAATGGGACAATGGAACCATATGCAAGATAACTGGAAGCAAAATTCAGAAATCTCATTAGAAGTACCTCAGGGAAGTAAAGCAGCAGACTTCATGTTTCAATTAAACAACAACATCAACTTATCTAAATTAGGTGAATTGGTTGAAAAATCGAGTACGCAGTTAACTGCTGAAAAAAGTATAGAAAATCCTGTTTTAAACATGGCGTATATCAAGTTTCCAAAGAATGGGGATGTGACTAAAACCGAATATGTAGTCATGTTAAATCCTGAAAACGGAGGTACAACATTTACATTCAGATATAAATTAAATGGAGATTTTATCGAGATGGATTATTAAAATATAATAAACTTAAAAATTAAATAATATGAAAAATGTAATCAAATTTACCCAAACACTACTTTTATTAGTATTGATAATAGCTTATGGTTGTAGTAAAGACAATAACCCAATTGTTATTAATCTTCAAAACTTAGAGGTTGCAATAGATGAAAACCCTTCTGTAGGGCAAGTTATAGGAACCGTTGAAAGTGATAATAACGCATCTTTAACGTTTAGTATTACTTCACAAACACCCAATGGTGCGCTAGAAATAAATGAAAATACAGGAGAGTTGACCGTTGCCGATGCTACCTTATTCGATTTTGAAACAAATCCTACAATTACGGCTACCGTTGCTGCAGATAAAGCTCAAAATACCGCTACGGTAACTATTACAGTAACCAATACAAATGAGTTAAGCGTACAAGACTATACTACGACTGTTGATGAAAATCCTACTAATGGACACTCACTGGGCATAGTTCAAGCAAGCGGTGATGCAACACTTGGCTTTAGTATTGCTTCTCAAACACCAGTGGGAGCTTTAAGTATTGATGCTTCTACAGGAGAGTTGACCGTTGCCGATGCTGCTTTATTCGATTATGAAATCAACCCTGTTATTACAGCTTCAATTTCTGTGGATAATTCTGGAAATATTCAAATCGTAACAGCAACCATAAATTTAGAAGACCAGCATGAAATTGGTGAGTATAAGTTTGGAGGTGTCATCTTTTGGGTTAATGCATCAGGAGATGAAGGTATGGTATGTGCTGTAAGTGACCAAAGTACAGGAATTCAATGGTGGAATGGTACAAATGTTAGTACAGGTGCTACAGCATTAGAAATTGGAACAGGACAAGCAAATACTACAGCCATTGTAAATGTTCAAGGAGTTGGTTCTTATGCGGCACAAATTTGTAATGATTTAAGTTTAAATAATTATGATGATTGGTTTCTGCCAAGTATAGATGAACTTGAAGAAATGTATAATAATAAAGAAATTATTAATGAAACTTCTCTTCAAAATTCAGGAACTGCTATTGAAGAAACTGCTTTTTGGTCGTCCGCTTATTGGAGTAGCACTGAATCTAGTGATGGTGTAGCTAGGATTCTTAGATTTTCTGATGGATATAATAGTTTCTTTAGTAAAGGAATTAACAACTTAAATGTAAGAGCCGTAAGAGCTTGGACAGATTTTTAATATAACACTCTAATGATAAAAAAATCGTAGAAAACATTTTCTTTATACGATTTTTTTATTCGCTTTTAAAGCGAGTTACTTAACAATACAAATTTATAATTATGATAGATTTTTTATCGCAATACCCATTGGTAAAATGGATTCTAGTAGGATTTGGAATTCTTTACTTTTTAGACAAATATGGCATTTTTAGTCCCATAGATAATTTAATAAACCTCATAGGTAGGTATAAATTTAAAAGTCATGCACATTTAAACGATCCAAAGCTTAAAGAAGTAATAACCTTCTTTAACAAAAAACAGTTTAGTAATGTAGAGCAAACTTTAAAAAGTATGAATTCTAGCCAACGTTCGTTTGCTTTTGAAAGTTTAGGACAATATGGAGATATTAAGATAAGTGACGAATGGATTGCTAAAGAGCCTAGTAACGATTTACCCAAAATAATTAAAGGATATCAATTAATTTATAAAGCTTGGGAAATTCGCGGTCGTGGAACTATTGACAGTGTATCAAACGAAAAGTTAGCATCTTTTAAAAAACACCTAAAAAAGGCAGAAGCTATTTTAATTGAAGTTAACAATAAAAATAGCATTTTTAAAACCAATGCTGTTGCTTGTTTATTAGTTATTTATAAAGCTATCGATGCAAATAGACAATATGTGCATCAACTTTTTGAAAATGTGATAAATGAATTTCCAGAAGATGCTGAATTGCACAAAAATTATTTAGCATTTGTATCCCCTAAGTGGGGAGCTAGCGTTGAAGAATATGAAAATTATTTAAACCGTATAAATGAATGGTCGCCTTTTATTCAGCAGTTAATATTAGCTCAATATTATTTTGATTTGAATTATTTTCACGACTATCAAGATGCTGAAGGGAAAATAGAACAATTAATGGCTGAAGTTAAAGCAACGCCAATTGAAAACACTAATTTGCATCGATATGAATTGTATAAGTTGCTGTATTGGACAGCTAGTAACCTGGGTATGATCGAATATGAAGCATATTATAAAGAAAAGGCATTACCTTATTTAGAAGATTAACCTGTTAGGAAAATTGAAAAAACTAAAACAACTTTTTGCTTATATGTTATGGACAATAGTTTCCATAGTGTTAGGTATAACGTATATGCGGATTGTTTTAGGGGCTAATAATATACCTAAAGAAGGATTGGGCTATTTAGCTCACATGTTTTACAACTGGGGACTATTTCATGTAGGCTTGATAATTGGATTTGTAATTACGTTGTTATTTATTCTTTTGGATGTTTTTTACCTAAAAAAGAAGTCGAAAAATAATGGTAAACTAATTTCTATTCAGTTTGGAGCTCTTATGATAGTTACTGCTTTTGTGATAGTAGTACATTACCTGTTAGAAAAAGTGATTGATGTAATTTAAAAACAGTAAATGACCAACAAGCAACTATATAAAACCCTATTAGAATTTGCTAAACAAGGTAATTGTTTTAACGAAGAAGTTAGAAAAGTATTATTTGCTTTTAAAGACTCTGAGGGAACACAAAATATAGCTATTGAAATATTAAAAAAAATAAAAATAGAACATCCAGCCAACCAAACCCTGCAAGACGGAGCTGATGATATTTTAGATATAGTTACAGGATATTGTAATGCTACAATGCGTGTTTGGGAATAAATAAGTTAGTAAAATGGAAATACTTGTTATCATTTATTTATTCTTATTCCTTGGTGTAGGCATATTCCTGCTCTATAAAATATTAAAATGGGTTGTAACTAAAAAAGTAAGAGTTCTTGGGGCATTATCAATACTTCTTATTGCAATTATTAGCATTGCCATTTATCAACTATTCATTGTAAAAATGGAATTTATCCAATCTGAAATATATTCAGATTTATATCTAGTTAAAAAAACTACAGAGAATAAGAATGCTTTGAATAAGTCAATTAAAAACTTTGTAAATCAAAAACTTGCAGAAACAAAAAACATAGACACTAATTATTCCTTACGTTTTTATGAGTACACAAAAAACTGGAATTTATTAGTGTTTGGAGATTATGGTACTGCTTATTTTATAGAAAATGAAGAGGATTTAGGAGGATTTTCGGTAGAGGATTTGAATATGTATCAAAAAGAAAAATTAGCCATCTTACAGATTTACTCTTACAAAAAAGACAGTACACAACATTATGGGATATTGGAATACTATGAGAAAGGTTATCCTGTAAAAACAGATACTCTTACATTACAAAAAAAAATAGATTTAAAATGAAAAACATTTACATACTGTTTATACTAATGTTTCTCTCTTGTGCTCAAAAGACCAAAGAAAACAAGGGAGAATCTATCGAATTCGAAACTCCTGTAGATGTGGCTGTTGAAATTGAAAATGCTGTAGAAGCAAAAGCAGATGAAATTGAAGCAGCAGCTCAATCTCCCTCAGAATATTTTCCAACATTTAGAGAAGAACTACAAAAACTAAAACTAAAAAGCGTTCCTTTGGTAGATAGTACTTCGTTTGGTAACCTTACACACAAGGGCGATTATCAAAAAATAAATACAGAAGCATTAAAGCTTGCTAAAGTTTATAAAAACTGGAAAGAACTCAAATCTAATTACCGTGCCATTGATGCGTACCGATTAAAATTGTCTAAAGATTTTTATACCGTAGTAATAACAGCATTACAAAGCGATGAGGTAATAGAATCTAGACTTATAAATTATGACTTAGAAGGCAATGTGATTGCTTCTGAAATGATAGCTTATGATGAGCTTGTTGAAAGCTGGGTTCGAACAAAATCAACAATAGAAACAGATCGCATTACCATCAATTATCAATATAGGGTAAGCAAAGAAACAGGTTTTGTTAAAATTGAGCCCAACGGAAAATTAAGAATGTTAAACATCAGTGATATATTTTATGAGTTGGTAATAGACGAATTAAATATAAACCGCTCTAAACTAATGCCAGTTTTACAAGCATTTAAAATACTGCCCAACCGTCCACATGAAGCGATTGTAGTTATTCCTGAAATTGTTGAAGGAAGCGAAGAAGAACATTATTTTACATTCAACACACATATTGCCTACGTTAATATGGAAAACAAACAAGTGTTATTTCACTATTTTGAAAGCTCGAAAACCAACGGTTGGGTTTCAGATGCCATAATGCTAACAGAAATAATTATAGACACCGCACCATATACTATTACAGAAAACGAGCGTGCCTTTGGTGTTAAAACCCATTTTGTTGGTAGTTCGCGCGCAAATCCTTATGAAAATGACCGTCTTTCCTTGTTTATAATAGAGAATAATAGCTTACACAAAGTCTTGCATAATTTTGAAGTAAAGAAAGGTACAGGTGAAATTAATGGAGGTTGTGATGAAAGATATCTCCTTGAAGAAAAAACACTCATTATTTCTGAAGAAAAAACAAATGCGTATTTTGATATCGTTATAAAGAATAAAATAACAAATAGCTTACTTTTTAAAGACGAAAATGGAGATTGTGAAGAGAAAGATACCATTTTTACTAAAACATTGGTGTTAAAATTTGATGGAAAGACCTATAAATAAATATATGAAACTAAGCGAATCATTTAGCGGAGCACTTAGAACCTTTGCTTATTTTATGGCAAGCGGTACACACTACCAGTTAAAAGGTATTGATTATCTTAAACTTTATGGCGAAGAGCCCAGTGCAATTGAACAAGCCTTTGCCATTTTTGCCAATGTCATAGAGCTGGATGAAAATGGAGAAGTACTCAATGCAAAACATGCCGAAAAAAGAGCGGTAGATTATATTCGTTCGTATTGTGATTCTAATTTTAAAGTAACGTTTCCCTACGAAGACTGGGAATTAGAGTTGCATTAATTTCTAAAAAAAATGAAAAATAAAATTACACCATTTTTTTTACTGGCTATTTTACTGAGTCTTAACTTAACCTCTTGTAAAAATAAATCAGAAAAACCTATTAAGACAGAAAGCAACACAGTATTTAAAGTAGAAACAGATAATAAAGACACTATAAAGTATTCAGAAGAAGAAAGTAAGACTCTTGATAGTTTTAAAAGCCGTTTAAGGCCAGATGAACAATTAGAACTCAAAACAATTTATACCGATACTGTAACTTTTTTAAGTTACGATGATAATTATGATTATTGGTGTTTTTTAGCTAAAAAAAATAAGGATACTGTACAAGTAATGTATCAGGATATTTCGATAAATGAATTAGTGAAAGGAGATATAATTTCCATAAAATGGGAATTAAAAATTTTACAAGAAGCGGGGGATGAAGATATAACATACTTAAAACCGTGTTTAGTTTCATTTAACAAAATAAGTTCAAGTATATCTGCTAATAAAAGCATAAAAGTTTTATGGCGTGACACGGTGTATGACGAAGAATTAAAAACAGATATTAACACCATAGTACTTAATAAAGATTATCAAAAAAACATCACTGAACCCGAAAGAGCTGCTTTAGGTTTTGTTGCAACCTTTGTAGGGAACGAATGCGAATGGAGGAGTGGAAAACCTGATCAAAATAGAACTAACCTAGCGTGTAAACTTCTTTCTTATTTAAATTTGGGGTATCAATGTTCCGACAAGCATTTAGATTTCTTAAACCAATGGTTTTTAAAAGATACAGTATCATTAAAAAAGCTAAAACGTTGTCCTACTATACCTAATGGTGCTACCGTACAATCTACGTTTGATGAAATCTTGATGGAAACAGATATCGAAAAGCAAACAATTGTAATAAGCTATAAAGTTAGTGTGATAAACGTTCGAGAAAATAGTGTAAATCGCTATACGAAAATAGATACGTTTCAATATAATTCAGAGGGAATTCGATTGATCAATTCAGAAAAAAAAGCAAGAAATTCCTTTGTCGTCTCTTGCGGTTCTGGTTGTGCAATGATTTACTCAGAAAACAAAATAGTAATGAATCGTAATACCAAAGAAATAACATTCAAAATAGAAGTATTAGTGAATGAACTGTTATCAAAGGAATATGAAGAAACTTATCGCTATTCTTGTAACTCTTCAAATAACAAGGCAGAAATAAAATTAAAGGGAGATGACAAGGTTAAAACAGAGAAACTACCTTTAGAGGTACTGAAACAACTTAAACTATACATTCCTAAATTGTGCTCAAACTAATACAGTATGAAGACCTTACTTAAAGCAAAAAAAACTCACCTGTAAAGAACCTGAACCAGTTAATGGATTGATTATGCTTTTTAGGCTAAGTGTGTATGTAGATAAAGAATGAATAGCCAAATCTTTGCAAACATTGCAATGTGTAGAAGAGCATACTATCGAAAAAAATTAGGATACCAATTAGTTAATATAAACGAGCCCTTAAAACAAGTATGAGATATTTAAAGAAGGTAACCTTAAAGGTTTAGACTATGATGCTTGTTAAAAAAAGATTAGTGCTATACAGACTGTTTTTGATTAAAAAAGTTATGAAATGTTTATTAATAAAACATGTAAATGTAACCGATATAGTAATTTTTGGTACCGTATCTGATCTCTAAAACAATAAATATTAATAGGTGAAAAACATTATCTTACAATTAATAGTGCTTTTATTCCTAGTTAGCTGTACTTTTCCAGTTAACAAAGAAAAATTGGTGATTGAATTGGTTGACATGCGCATCATTCCTAGTAAGCTGGTACAAGTCATTAAAATAGGAGATTATGAAATTGCATATCAAGATAAAAGTACGTATTCAGATAGGTATCATTATCCCAATAATTACGCAATAGGTAAAGTAAACACCCAAAAAAACGACTATAAATATGTTACACACGTAAATGGAATTTCAGCAGTTGAAGAGTTTAAATATATTACGACTATTCTTGAAACTTTTGCAACCGATTCAACTTATGTTAGTGTAATCCTTAAGGAAGAAGAGAGTGTTAAAGTCAATATTTATAGAAAAACAAAAGAGTCTAAGTCAAAGTTTGTAATGTGGAAAAAGATACAATCTTCATACAAAACAGTTATATTTGAAACCGTCGAACTTGTCAATATGCATCGATTTAAAAACTGAGGAACGACATTACATAACCCCATACAAAGATAAAAGAGAAACAGAAAAGATTATTGCAAAATCTGAGAGTGGTATATTGTATACTACCATGTAGAGGAATTGCTTTTACGGGAGGTAATTTTAAACCAACGACATTTCATAATCAACACATTTTAAACTCTATTAAGTATCTACAAGCGTTACTTTAAAATTATTTTTTACATTTGCGTTGAATTAGAAATATACTATATATTTTATGATGAAAAAATTGCTTTTAGTTATCATTGCCTCAATGATGATATCGTGTAATGTATTACCTAAAAAAAAGACCTTACATTTAGCTTCTTCACCAATTGAGTTAGGGGTAATAGGAGAACAAAAAAGATCGATACAAAAAACAGCGTATCGTGTTTTTGGTATTCCCAGATATGAAACAAAAATTAAAGTAGCTGCGGTTATTCAAAGTTTTGATAAAACAACGTATAACAGGTATATAAAATCAATACAGCAAACTTCAAATGCGAATACAATAACGTATATAGATTCTATAGCAGAAAAACCAAAATTTATCGAACTACAAATTATGGACAAGGTTGGGGTGATAAGCGCTCTAAATAATGAAAATCCTGAAGTTTATAAGTATATAAAAAGTAATTACACAAGCTCATTAGTATCAAAAGTAAGAGTTGTAGTTACACCTTCAAACCTTGAAAAGATAAGAAAAACAAATGCGTTTTATTTGCAAACGCTTAATAATAAAGAACAGTATTTAATGCTATACCAAAATGGTAAACTTATAGATAAGCTAAACTTATATGGTATGGTAACGTTTGGATATGATCTATCATCATTTTGCTGGGAGTTAACAGATAGAAAAAAACTAAAAATTGGGGCTTTGTTAGACGAAGGAGAAAATTGTAATGAGAACACCAATAGAAACCCGAATAAGCTATTAGAACAATTAACTGAAAGTAGCTTTAAGTTTTAATAGAAGTTAGAAAAAGAAAAACAAAAATTGTTTATTATGAAAAAATACATTTTTATAACAGCGTCTATATTATCATTCTCTTTACACTCACAAACAACTGAATTAACTGCTTTAGCGGATAATGTTTGGAATAGTACAGATGAACCTAAAACGTTTTCAAAAAAACTTCAATTATCTTTTGTTAGACCAGTTAATGGTTTTCTTTCTTATGGAACAGTTTTAGCAGGTGGAAGTTACTCAACAACACAAGACGGTGGTACATTTCAATTATATTTTCCTTATGGGGAAGGAATAAATGGAGGTAATGCTCCTAAGATTAGGCTAGGAAAGTATAACAATCAAGGATGGAGTAATTGGGAAACATTTTACACATCTGCCAATGCGAATAAGAGTACTATAGATTGGAATGTAAAAGTACTTAAAGCAAATAAACTAATTTTTGATAATTCTCATTCTAATCCTAGCGCTTCGCCAAATAAAATCACTTTATGGCAAGGAGGAGACAACAACTATTTTGGCTTTGGAATTAGTAGTGGAGATTTGGATTATTTTAGCCAACATAACCATCGGTTTTACACAGGCTATAATGGTACTCCCGGATCAGAAAAGATGGTTATTAAGTCTGATGGAAATGTAGGGATAGGTGTAATATCCCCTGCTGAAAAACTACATGTAGAAGATAATGGAGATAGTAAAATAAAAATATCTACTACATCAACAAGTAATTCAGCTGGGATTACTTTTCAAGGTAAAAGAGCTACAAGTGGTAATTCAACACATTATATAGGAACAGAAGGGGTTAGTCATTTTAATTTAGGAATTAATGCAGATGAAAATTTATTATTAAAGACTAATGGGATTGAACGTCTTACTATAAGAACTAATGGCAATATAGGAATAGGTACGACAAATCCTGATGTTAAACTAGCTGTCAATGGAACTATACATTCAAAAGAAGTAAAAGTAGATTTGGTAGGTTGGCCAGATTATGTTTTTGAAAAAGAATATAATTTACCAACACTAAAAGAAGTAGCAAAGCATATTAAAGAGAAAGGACATCTACAAAATATACCAAGTGCAAAAGAAGTGGAAAAGAATGGAGTAAAGTTAGGAGAGATGAATAAGAAGTTACTTCAAAAAATAGAAGAATTAACCTTGTATACACTTCAACAAGAAAATAGGCTGAAAAAGCTAGAAGAAGAAAATAAAAATTTAAAGGATAAAACCAACAGAATAGAGGAGCTAGAAAAGAAAGTTGCTACTATTCTTAACAATATAAAATAAGATTTTGTGATAAAAAGAATTAGTTTTATAGTGCTATTCGTGATATCTGGAGTTGTTTTTTCTCAAAGCAACAATGAAAGTATACGAATTTCTACCTTAAGAGACCAGCTTAATGAGTTAACTACTAAAGTACCAGGGTTATTAAAACCTGTAGATTTTAATATAAGTAAGTCTCAATTGCCTACTTTTATTAGAGCAGTAGGAAAGGATAGTGAAGTTAACATTAGTGTAGATCCACAATTGTCAAACATCAATTTGACACACTCATTTTCTAATGCAAAAGTTATAGATGTATTGTTGTACTTGTGTAAAGAGTACAATTTGACTATAGAATTAACAGGAAATATTATATCACTTAATAAGTTGCCTCAGCAAAAGGAAGAGGTAAAAAAGTACGTGCCTAGAAATATACCTGTTACTTATGATAAAAGTAAAGATCTTTTTTCAATTGACTTACAGAATGATACTTTGTCTATAGCGTTTAAAAAAATAACAGATGTTACTGGAAAAAATCTAGTGTTTTCACCAGGGCTTGGCTATAAAAAAATATCTGGATATATAAAAGAAAAGTCATTTGAGAGTGCTGTAGATAAATTAGCGTTTTCTAATAATCTTACGGTAACAAAAACTAAAGATAATTATTACTTATTTGAAGGTTTTGTAGATAATACTGTTTCAAAAAATGTAAGAGATACTAGAAAGACACAAGTTAACCCTAGACCAGCTAGGTATAGAAATACCAATTTTTATTTTAAGATCTTAGATTCTATAAGTAAAAAATTAGAGGTAGATTTTGAAAACATAGCTATTGAATCTGTTATTAAGGATATTGGGTATGAATTAAATGTAAATAGCTTTACAAATATCCCATTAACAAATATTGGAACAGCTTCGGTAAAAGCAAGTGAAATTAGTTATGATAATTTACTAGAGAAAGTTTTAGAAGACACAGAGTATACTTTTAAAATAGAAAACAATATTTATTTCTTTGGTAAAAGAGAACAAAACTCCTTAAGAAATTCGGTTGTTATCCCGTTAATGCATAGGTCAATTGAAGTAATGAACCAACCGATGCAGAGTAGAAGAAGTAGTGCAAACTTTGGAAGTAACTCAAGTTTCTCTCAAAATAGCTTGTACAATAATAATTCTTCTTTTAATGGAGGGCAAAACTTTAACAGTCAGCAATCTAGGGGAGTGGGTAATAACTATCAACAAAGAATAAACAATACCGGTGGACAACCTTTTAGTAGTCATCAGTCTAAATCAGAAGCCTTAGTAAATATTTTACCTCAAGAATTAATTAAAGACTTAGAGGTTAAAACAGATATTGAACACAATGCATTTGTTGTTACTGGAGATCAGCAAAAAATTGAAAAATTCAAAAGTTTTATTAATAGAATAGATAAACCAGTACCTGTAATTTTAATAGAGGTTATGATTTTAGAGGTAAACAAAACCAATACGTTAAATGCAGGAGTAGAGTTTGGATTGGCAGAGAGTGAAGTTAAAGACGGTGGAAAAATTTTTTCATCAACAGACTTAACCTTAGGAGCAGCATCAATAAATAAAATAATAGGAGGTTTTAATGGTTTTGGAGCATTAAATGTTGGGAAAGTTACTCCAAACTTTTATGCACGTATCCATGCTATGGAGTCTAACGGAAACGTAAAAGTAAGGTCAACGCCAAAACTTTCAACTCTTAATGGGCATAATGCAACATTATCTAACGGAGTAACATCGTATTACGCGGTAACAAGAAGAGATGTAATAGGTTCGCAAAACCCGCAAACAACGGAGATAAAGAATTATTATCCAATAGACGCAAACTTGTCAATCTCTATTAGACCATTAGTAGCAGGAGATGAACAAATTACATTAAGCGTGAATGTGCTACAATCTAGTTTTAATGGAGAACGTATTGATGCGGAAGCACCTCCGGGTATGAACTCAAGAGAGTTTACATCAACAGTAAGAGTTAAAGATCAGGATGTAGTAATCTTAGGGGGATTAGAAGAAAATGTAAAGAAAAATTCTGGATCAGGAGTTCCTTTTTTGGCAAGAATTCCCGTAATAAAATGGCTATTCAGTAAAAGAACACGTACTGCATCTAAATCAAGATTATCTGTACTGATAAGACCTACCATTATTAAATAAATGAAATTTAGTAATTTAAAATACGGAAATATTTTTACAGCAATTGAATTTACTTTTGATGCTGAAGGTAATGAATGTATAAATTATTTAAAATTACAGAAAAAAAAGAATGAACTTATAGTTGTAGAAACTGTCTCTTTTACAAAATTAGATGAACTATTAATGTTTGCAAAAGATACATTGGTACCTACTTGTATCGTTTTTAATAATAAAAATGTAATTACAAAATTAGTCTCATTAATTTCTTTGTCAGGTAGAAAAAATGAAGTAATTCAATCTGCATTTCCCAATATAAGTACAGATGATTTTTTTTATGAAGTATACAAAGGAAAAGAAAAAGGATTAGTATCTATAGTTAGGAAGGAATACGTTAACAAACTACTAAGGCTTTTTAAAGAAGCTAAAATGAATATTGTAGCTTTTTATTTAGGAAACGGATTAGTAAAAAATATATTTTCATATATTTCAAAAGAGGTTATTTATACTTCTAATTCAAAGATTTATTTAGAAGGAAATGAGCTTTTAAGTATTGAAGAAAGTAAAGGAAATAGCAAAGGATATGATGTAAATGGTGTAGAGTTATCATGTGAAAATTTACTAGGCTTTTCTTCAATTTTATATTTTTTCTTTGACGTAATAATTCCTATTGAATCTAATAAAGAAAGTTGTGTAAAAGCTCTAAAAGAGGAATTCGTAAAAAAAAGATTGTTTTCTAAAGGACTTATGGTCTCTTTAATTTTCCTTTTTCTTTTGTTTCTAGTCAATTTTCTTTTTTTTAGTCATTATACTACCGAAATTCAAAAAGTAGAAGGAGAATTATCATCATTAAAAGATAACAAAGACTTTATTGAAGAGCTTAAAACAAAACGAGAAGGAAAAGCAGCATTAATTAATAATTTCAACTCTGTATTGGAATCTAAAATTTCATGGTATGTAGATGAAATTGCTTATGGAGTACCAAGTAGTATTTTGTTAAAAGAGATAACTTTTCAACCATTACAAAAAAAGATAAAAAAAGAAAAAGAAATTTTATATAAGAAAAATGTTTTTGTAGTTGAAGGAGAAGCTGTTGATAGTTATGAAATATCAAAATGGGTCGATGAACTAGCTAAATTAAAATGGGTTGATGATGTTGTTGTAAATGATTTAGAAAACAAAACAAGGCAAAAAAACTCTTTTACATTATTTATTACAATTATTAATGAAAAAGAATAGTTCAAATACAAATTTAATACTCTTAGTTGCAGGCTTTGTAATGGTGCTTTTGATTAGTTATCCGTTTACGATAAAAAAAACGATTGATTTAAAAAACAACTATAAAAAAGAACAGCAAAGGCTAAAATATGCGAAAAATGCTGATAAACTAATTAATACATTAGTGCAAGAGAATGTGTTTTTAGATTCAATATTAAAGGTGAATGACTTACAAGTTAATGCATCATTTCAACAGTTATTACTGAATAAAATAACAAAATATACGCAAGATACTTCAAGTCTAAAACTTACCTCTTTAAGTTCACCGCACAAGTTCGAATCAAAACAAATCAAAGAAACTTATGTTATTGAAGTTCAAGGAAGTTTTACAGCATTATTATCGTTTTTACATTATTTAGAAAATCAACGGTTAGGTGAGGTAACTTCTATAACTTTTATAAAAAATAAAAATTATAGAAAAAACACTTTTGAGTTGTTTCTAAAAATTTATTTACAAAAAGTAAAAACAAAGTGAAAAATAGTTGGGTAAAAAGTAGAAAATATTATTTTTGCGGAGATTTATAAGAAAACAAAACATTAGAAATACTATGAAAAAAATTGCTATAGGCTTAGCTTCTATGTCCTTAATTGTGTCGTTATTTACATTTTTTTATTCACAGAATACTTCAGAGTTAGTATATGTAGACGTAAATAAATTATTAGATGGTTATAAAAGAACTAAGGTAGTACGAGGAGAATTTGAAAAGAAAGCCAAGGTTTTAAAATCTAATGTAGATAGTTTAGTTACCGATTGGCAAAAAGAATTAAAACTGTACGAAAAAGAACGTTCAGGCTATTCAAGCAAAGAGTTGAAGTTAAAGCAAGAGTTGTTAGGAAATAAACAACAGCAAATAAACAACTATCAACAAGCTGTTCAAAAGCAAATTCAAGAAGAAGATAAAAAGGCAACCCAAACAGTTGTGAACGATATTAATGACTTCGTAAAGGAGTTTGGTAAGAAAAAAGGCTACAAAATTATTTTCGGAGCCAGTGGTTCTGGAAATGTAATGTATGCCGATAAGAGTGCTGACTTAACAGAAGAAGTGTTGCAGGGATTAAACTCAGACTTCGAAGGAAAGTAAAAAAAGCTAAAGAGGATAAAATAGACTGTTATTGCTATGAGTCGTATTTGTTTATTGTTGGCATCAATACTGATGCTTCTTAGTAGTTGTACATCAAAAACTTTTGAAACAAAGGAATTGATGTGGAAGTACTTACAAGACAAAAATCATAACTATTTACAAGAGAAAAATGTAAATGGTTATGATTTTACGTTGCTATACAAACCTACAGATTTATTAGTAGATCAGGAGTTGGGAGATGAAGTAACCTCAGAAAAGGTAGCCAAACTAAGAGAAAAGTATAGTCAGTATATTTACTTTACGTTGTCAATGTCAAGAGACAATAAAGAACTACTAAGTACTACTCCAAGAAACCGACAAGAATTTGGCGCTATGGTAAATGAGTTGGCTTTCGGAATGGATAAGAAAGTACATGTGTTTACTCCCAAGAAAGATACCTTAGACTTATTGGATTATGTATACCCGAGAATGTACGGAATGAGCAGAGCTACGACAATGCTGTTTGTATATCCCAGAGATGAGAAGTATTTACAAGAAGCATATTTAAACCTTACCATAGGAGATTTAGGAACCTATACAGGAGAAGTGAAGTTTAAAGTACCTACAAAAATTATAAAGAACGAACCTACAATAAAGTTTAAAAAATAATTGTCATTGCGAGGAAGGAAACGACCGAAGCAATCTATTTATAGAAAACCAACCAAATATGATAAAGAATAAACAAACCAGAAGAACCATTGCTATTTTTTTATTGTTATTTTCACTAGTCTGTAAAATAAATGCACAAGGTCCAATATCTCCTGAGGTTACAGCATTTGAACCAGTGGATGCTACCGACATGGTAAATTTAGTTACAGGAGACTTAAGCTATGTACTGCCTATATTGAATATACCTTCTCCTGAAGGAGGCTACCCTTTAGCATTGAGTTATCATGCAGGTATAGCGATGGATCAAGAGGCCTCATGGGTAGGCCTTGGTTGGAATATTAACCCAGGTGTTTTAAATAGATCGGTGAGTGGAATTCCGGATGATTGGGGAGGAGATTCAAAAATTAAAGAGTTTTTTTATGACAAAGGCTATGAAGAAAATTATTATAGTTTTTCAATAGGCGGGGCTTTACCTAATGGAATTACTATTGGCTTAGGTGCTTCTTGGGGTAGTAATAGAGCTTTTGGAGGATCAGTGTCTTTAGGGCATGTGTCTTATGGAAGGTTAACTATAGACTCAGAAACTGGACCAAGTTTTAGTACTGGTCTTTCCGCTGGAGGTCTTAGTTTAGGAATGTCTTCTAATTCAGGTCTGAGCTTTGGAGTTAGTACTGGTTTGGGAAATACTGGATTAATGTTAGGAGGTCAGTTTAATACTTCTTCAGGTTTTTCAGGAAGCATAATGCTAAGCAGAGAGAATTCAATAGGAGTGTCCTTGAACTCTAATGGTTTCTCTGCTAGTTATAATAATAATAGTGTATCGTCTTTTGGGTCTATATCTAAAGTAAATAAGGATGACATTTATTTTAATGATGATACAAGTGGTTTTGGATTAGATTTGGGTTTCTTTTGGATAGGTTACAGTCATAGAAAAATTGAATATCAATTATATAAGTTTGAAGAATCTAAAACTACAGGTATTTTATATCCTTATGCTAATAATAGCATTGAAAATTTCTTACAAAATAAGGATTATTTCATGGATTTAATGATTTATGATGTGAATTCTCATATCAGTTGGGTTTCACGTTATAGTGCAGATTTTCTCTATCCAGATTATGATAGATATAATTTGAATGCTCAAGGGTTATCTGGAAGTATTTCACCAGCTTTTTTTGAAGAAGTACCACTTTATTTAAAAGGTGAAACTTATAGATCTGATTATTATGGTAACGGCAAATATGTTACAGATTATAATAAAGAATTTGTAGTAGATCCAGTAGAAGCAGGTGCAAGTATATATAAATTGAATAATAAGGTTAATTTCCATTTTAATAAATCAGTAAACTCTTTTTTAAGAATTAGTAAGCAAGGTACAACAAGACCTTTTGGAGATGGAGTTGCAGGGACATCACCATCAGAAATGTTACAGTTTACTTCTATTAATGATGTAAAATATAATACTATTCAGACTTCTAATGGAGATTTGTTAAAATCAAATAATAGAAAAAGAGAAGGAAGTTATATTCAAACATTTACTAATCAAGATATTTTATCTTCTACTAATAATGTTCCTTTTTTTGAAGCAAAAGGAATAGATAGAAATGATGTTGAATTTGAAAGAGAAGGTATCGGAGCTTTCCAAATTACGGCTATGGATGGAAAAACGTATCATTATTCTTTACCTGTATATAATTTTGAAAATGTATATAGAAATATAGGTGATAAAGAAACTGAGGAAGAAGCTTTTTATGAAAAGATTCAAACAAAACAGTATGCAACACATTGGTTACTAACAGCTGTAACAGGACCTGATTATGTTGATGTAAATAATAATGGTGAGTTAGATAGTGAAGATTATGGGTATTGGGTAGAGTTTGAATATGGCAAATGGTCTGACGGATTTGGTTGGAGAACACCTAGTGTAGGTTTTGATAGATACTATGAAAAAAATTATTATTCATGGGGAAGAAAACAAATTTATTATTTAGATGCTATTAGAACAAGAACACATACAGCTTTATTTGTAAAATCATTAAGGGAAGATAATCAAGGGGCTGAAATAATTAGAAGAAATAAGAGCTATTTTTCAGGAGAATTTAATGTTACGGATTATAGTAAAAGTTATGTTTCAAGAAAAGAGGAAAAAATAGGTGATTATGATTTATTTTATGATAGTAATGGAAAAATTGTATCAGTAGCAAAAGTTGATTCAAAAAGAAGATTAGCTCAGTATCTTGATATACCAAAAAACAAAACACTAAAACTATCAAAAATTATTCTTATAAAAAATAATAAAAGTGTTTTACAAAGTTTAAGTAAAAACATAGGACAAAATTTAACTTCAATACAAAAGGGTAATATCCATTTTAATAATGGATATAATGCAACTATGTATGTACCATATATTACTTATACTAACCCTAATATATTAACATCTTTTAATAGTCATTTTAGTGATAAAGTGTTAGATGTAAATGATATTGATAATTTAAATATAGAAAAAGAAGCAACTAAGGTTATAACTTTTAACTATAATTATGAGTTAGCTAAAAACACTCCAACATCACAAAACATATCAAAAGGTAGGCTTACGTTAAAAGAGGTAGTTGTTGCAGGAAAACAAAGTACAGTTTTAATTCCTCCATATAAGTTTGAATATCTAAATACTGAAAATTATGATAAAGCAAATGTTGATGATTGGGGGTATCATAAAACTAAACCTTGGATGTGGAGCTTAGACCAAATAACAACCCCAACAGGATCTAAAATTAAATTAGAGTATGAGTCGGATTCCTATAAAGATGAAGCCATAAGAAAAAATGATGTTAATACTAAATTGTATACTTATGCTCTTTATGCGGATGACCCAAATTTAGATCCAAATGACCCTTACGCTGGTAATGAGATTTTAGATGTTCAAAAAGTAGGAGAAGATTATTTTGTTTATTTCGACCCAAATCTAAAAGGTACAAGCCTTAGTATAGAAGACAGCTTTTATATAAATGAAAAAATAGACTTAAAATATTATAATGCACGTTATTATGATGGGCAACGTTGGAATAGCAATCAAGAATCTTTATATTCTACGAAATGTGTGATAGAAGAAATTAACACTACTGAATATTATATGAAATTAAAGTTTATAGAGCATGGATTTGGTGGACGTTATTTAGATTTTTGTGGAGCGGATTTAAGACCAGTAAATGAGACAGGTGAAGGAGATGAATATTGTAGATTATCTTATTCTCTAGTAAGTAATTCATCATCATACACTAGTGCAGAGAACCCAAATGGAAAGCTAGGAGGGGGAATACGAGTAAAGAATATACAAGTACAAAACGATACAGGAGTATCTAGTTCAGTAAATTATTATTACTTATCTAATGATAGAGTTTCAGGCATTACTTGCTATACACCCAAAAGTGATGATAATAGATTTAGGACTTCATTTGTAAAATACTCAAAAGATATTCCCTCTCCAGGGGTGTTCTACAGTAATGTTCAAGTTGTTTCTTTAGATTCAAATGAGAAAGTCATTGGAACTGAAAAATATGAATTTGAAACGCTTAGTCCTTATTATTTAAATAGTCTTTATAATCTCAAAACTTATACATTAGATAATGGTATAAAAGTGAATCTTTCTGTAACAGAGAAAATATCAGGAGAAATAGAAAATGTTTTTTATGAGTATACCTTAAAGGATTATAGTTCTAATTTAGGAAGGTTGCTAAGAATTCAAAAATTTAATAAAGAAGATCAACTATTAAGTGATATTAAATATAAGTACAAAAAGAATCTAGATAAAGACAGTCAAATAGGTGTGAATCAAGAAACTTTTAGAGCTATTCAAAGGTTGGAACAAGACGACCTTTATAATAATTATGGTTCTGACCGTGTAGGCTATTTCTATGGCTTATTTAGTAAAGTTAATTACCCAAGTGTATTAGAGAGTGTAGAGGAGACCTCAGGAGGCTTGACAGTTACTAAACATTTTGACAAGCACGACTTTTTAACGGGTCAGGTTTTAGAGACTCGAACTTATGCCAGTGATGGAACAGCGTTCAAAACAAAGGCAGTCCCAGCTTATACCATAAATGAGTATTCAAAAATGGGCTCTAAGGTTGATGATATTAACAATAAAAACATGTTGACTCAAGAGGCTGCTAACTATAGTTATATATATAAGGATAATGATTGGAAGCCTTTAGGAGTAGGTATCACTACATGGAATAACGTTTGGGATTATATTGGTAATAACGGAAACTCAATTATAGATGAAGAGTTAAATAATTACCCTAATGATGGTATTGGGCAACAGCAAAGGGCAGAATTTTTAGAGAAAATAAAAGTTTGGCGTAAGCATAAAACGTATACTTGGAAAGGAGCTAAGAACGAAGATGGTACCTTAGATTTTACAGAAGCAGATGGTTCGGTAGATTTTAACTGGGGCATTGGATTAGCTCAAACAACAAATTGGCAAGAGACTAGCAATGTGACTAAGTATAATCAATTCTCTCAACCGATAGAGATAAAAGATATCAATGGTAATTATGCAGCTACCAAAATGGGGGATAATTATTCAAAGGTAATTGCTACAGCCAATGCAGGATATGACGAGATGCATTATAGCGGAGCAGAATATTTATCAAGCGAGAATCCTTCATATTTTGACGGAGGGATTTCTTCACAAGGGCGCACAGCAGATAAAGCACATACTGGTAAGTATAGTGTAAAAGCAACTTCAAGTGTTCAAGGGTATTTGTTAACGATGCGTAATTCAAAATATCGTCCAGGGAAGTATAAAGTATCGGTATGGGTTGATAAGGCTAATTATGGAAATATTCGTATAAATGATGGAAGTTTAAAAGCGTTTAATGGAGAGAAAGTTTTTGCAGGAGAATGGGTTTTAATGACACATTATTTTGATCTTACAACAGGAGATAAAAATATTTACGTAACAGTAAGCTCAGGTACTTCTTACATTGATGATTTTAGGTTACACCCAGTGAGTTCAAGTATGATGAGTTATGTATACAACGAGTGGGATGAAGTAAGTTATATTACAGGAGCAAATGGATTATCTACCCATTATATTTATGATGCAGCAGGTAGGTTAATAGAAACACAAGTAGAAACAGTCACTAATGTGTCGGCAGGTATTGAAGGAGGTTTTGAGAAAGTTTCAGAGAACAGGTATAATTATAAAAGAAATAATCAATAAGAAGAGCTATGAAAAAAGTACAAATACTATTGAGTGTTTTATTATTGTTGTTAACAAGCACTTTTTTTGCCCAGGAAGAGCGATTAGCTTTTGAGCCTATAGATGGAGACTATCCATGTGAGGTAACAATTAAGTATAATAACATAGTACTAGGTTTTGAAACTATACCATTAAGTAATGGTTCACATACACTCACATTTTCAGTGAGCTCAAAATATTGTTATGAAGGGTTAAAAGTTTTAACCTATGAAAATTGGTTTTCATTTACCCCCTCAAATTTTTTCAGTGGAGGTACTTTAACAGTAACAATACCATCTAATGACACACCAAACAAAAGATATGCATCAATAAGTTTAGTAGAAGATGCGGGAGATGAGATGTATGGATTAATACCAGGGGGAAATATACGCATAGAGCAACAAGGTAACCCTAATTTAAACACGTATTATTTAGATTCAGATAGAGATGGTTTTGGTAATTACGATGCAAAACCTATTTATGCAAGTAGTACTCCAGCTTCTAATGAACTAGGAGATTTTGTTACCAATAAACTAGATTATTGTCCTTTTGAAGCAAGTTCTAGAAATAATGGTTGTGAAGATGATTTAGACGATCGATATAAGAACTGGGTAAAGTCGAAAAGTTATGATATTACAGGTAAGTTGGTAGGAGCCGGAAAATCGTATTATGACGATTTAGGAAAGTTAGAGCAATCACAGAGTTATGATATTAAGAAAAAGAATACGTGGGCAAGTCAAACTTTTTATGATTCACAAGGGCGCCCAGGGTTACAAACACTAAGTGCTCCAATTACTCCAGAAGAAAGTCCTGTGTCATTTGGATTTAGGGGTGATTTTGTAAAGAAGAATGACGGAAGTTTATTAACAACAAGTGATGTCGAATCGGAAGATGTAGCTAATTCAGTAATTATAAAGCCCGATTCTAATCCATTAGGATCTCACTATGCCAATAGAGAAGCATTTCAAGACCAGACGACTCGTCCTTATTCACGAACACTGTATAGCACGTTAAATCCAGGGGCGGTAAAACAGACTGTAGGAGGAAATAAGCACGATACTAGTGGTGATGGTACAGTAACAGAGGCAGATGGATGGAAACGAGGTTATAGTTTTTCAATGCCAGCAGCCCAAGAGATGTACTATGTTTTTGGTTATAATGCATTTCCAAGTAACCCTTCGGTAGCTGATACGTATACTAATATTTCAGCAGTATTGAATAATACCAATAATCATATAGTATGGTTAAAGGCAGGAAAAAGTGTTGTGCAAGATGAAAAAGGAAACGAAGCCGTCGTATTTACAGATGCAGATGGGAAGACATTAGGAGCCGCTCGTGCGGGAGGAGCTAAACAGTATGAAGTGTTATCATTGATTGGAGAACAAAAGTATATTGATATTCATATTCCAGAAGGGTGTAACAATACTGCTACTTTATTAGGAAACCCTGCAGATTATAAGATATACAATTTAAAGACAGAAAAGAATGATGGAGATATCACAAAAGCAGGTTTTTATCGTGTAGAGTATATAGGAGCTAACAATTTAACCAAGAGTCATGCGCTTACCTATATTGATGGGAACAAAAAAATTCAACCAGTACTATCAGGTGAAGCTGTGGGTGTTCGTTATAAGGTGAACTATTACGATTATAGCTTAAACTATTATAACGAAGTAGGACAATTAACAGCGAGTTTGCAACCTCTAGGATTTAATCCTTCTTGTTTAGATGAGTTAAAAGCTACGGTAAGCCATGATGATAATTTAAAGAGTTCCTATTCGTATAATTCATTAGGTCAGTTAGTGTCAACCACAAGTCCAGATGAAGGAATGGCTAATTTTAAGTATCGAAAAGACGGACAAATACGTTTTTCACAAAACTCAAAACAAGCGGCTGTAGGAGAATTTTCATATACAAACTATGATGCGTTAGGACGTCCAACAGAAAGTGGAGTAGCTTCAGGAACATTTTCTACACTTGATGGAGATATGACTAATAGTTTTTCAGGAACACGTAAAGAACAACACTTTACAGAATATGATTACTTGTCTGCAACAAGTCAAACAAGACTTAATAGTTTGGTAAGTACTATGTATGAAACTCCTACTTTTTTATCAGGAAATGTAGCGTATACCTATAATACAAATGAATCAGGAGCAAAAATATCAGAAACTTTTTATAGTTATGATGTATACGGTCGTGTAAAATGGATGGTACAAAAAAGTAGTGGACTTTCTAGTGCTAAAACAATTGATTATGAATACGATCCTGTAACGGGTCAAGTAACTAAAGTATATTTTCAAAAAAACACTTCAGAGCAATTTATTCATTGGTATAGTTACGATCCCGATACACAAGCTTTAACAGAGGTGAAAACCTCTACGGATGGAAGTACATTCACTCCACATGCAACGTACAAGTACTATAAAAATGGAGCATTAAAACGAACTGAATTAGCAGGAGGCATTCAAGGAATAGATTATGTATATAATTTAAACGGACAATTAAAAGGAATCAATCACCCAGACCTAACAAGTACACAAGATCCAGGAGGAGATAATACCGATTTATTTGGCTTACAGTTAAATTATCACGTGGGAGATTATATTCGTGATAGTAGATTTAAAACCAATGCAATAACAGGGTTTACAGACCAGTTTAATGGTAATATCAAAGCCATGAAATGGAATACAAAAAATAATCCAACAGAAACTAGTACTACAGCATTAGAATACAGGTACAAATACGATAAGAACAATTGGCTACAAGAAGCGAAGTTTAACGGAACAGGGGTTGCACAGGCCAATGCACCAGAAACGCTTACTCTTAACACTTTAGTGAGTAACACCCAAGATAAACAAGCAACAAATTCCATAACATTACAACCAGGTTTTGAAGTAAAAGCGTCTACTTCCTTAACATTTTCTGCAAAAATAGTATCTCCAAGCTCAGGAAACTACCAAAATGGAGATTACGATGTAAATAATATTACGTACGATGCAAACGGAAACATACTAAGTTTGAATAGAAATAAAAATACTGAAGGAGGAGATAATGGTATGGATGCACTAACGTATGAATATAAAGGAGTAAAATCTAATAAGTTAGATCGTGTAATAGATGCTAAAGGAAATGTTGGTGTACAAGATATTGGAACACAGAATGCAGGAAATTATGTGTACAATAGTATTGGTCAATTAATAGAAAACAAGGCAGAAAAAGTAACATATGAGTACAATGCAAGTGGTTTAGTAACCAAAGTATTATATAATGATAAAGTACGTGTAGCCTTTGTATATGATGACAAAGGACAACGATTACAAAAAATAAGCTATAATAGTACAGGGACACCAACAAAGACCACCAATTATGTACGCAATGCAGCAGGGAGTGTATTAGCAATTTATGAGGGTACTACTCTAAAAGAATTACCAATTTACGGAGCAAATAGGTTAGGAGTATACAATAAAGAAACTAGTACAAGCGTTTACCAATTAACCGACCATTTAGGAAATGTACGAGCAGTGATTGCAAAACAAGGCTCAAATGCGGTAGCAATAAGTAGGACTGATTACTATCCTTTTGGTATGCCAATGCCAAATAGACAAATCATTAATGGAGAACCTTATAGATATGCCTATCAAGGACAGGAGAAAGACCCAGAAACTGGGAAGGAAGCGTTTCAATTACGTTTATGGGACGCTAGAATAGGAAGGTGGTTAACTACTGATCCAAAAAGAGAATTTAATTCTCCTTACTTAGGTATGGGGAATAACCCGATGAATAAAATTGATCCTGATGGAGGTGAAACGGATGATTGGTATTTAAATTTAAAAACTGGGAAAACGGAATGGCATGAAGGTAGTGCTGATTTAAGTGCTCAAGGGCTTATTAATGTAGGAGATGATAATGCTTCTTGGGGAGAGATTCACGATAATATTGCAGTTTTAGGATTTGAAAAAATAAAAGCTTTTACTTATGACACAAGAGCGGCTTATTCTATTTATGCATTAAACGTCTACAAATCTGCAGCATCGGATATATCTAACGCATTTTTACCTGTAGATTTATTTGGTTCTAATTTAGGGGTAAAACCTGGTAAAGGGACGAATAATAAATTAAGAGGTTCTGGTCCTGCTCCTGGTGTAATAGAAGTTAGTAAAAGAGCTAAATCATTAGGCAGATTTAGCAACTATAGACCTAAAAACTCGGTTGAGTTTATTTTTGACCCTAAAAGTAATACTCTGTTAGTAGGAAATGTTAAATATTCAGTAAAAGGTCTGTCTCCCCATCAAAACCTTGCATTGTCTCTTGGTAAAAGCAGAAGTGGAAATGTAGTTGGAGGTATGTTTAAAAGGAATAGTAACGGAGATATAATGACTAATGAAATGTCAGGGCATTATTGGAAAAACTGGACACCAGAAGTAAGAACGCAATTTAATAGTTTTATGAAATCATATACTAGTCATGTTGGTAAACATAATCATAGTATGGGACCATCGTTTTAATTTTAGTCAGTGTGGATTATATAAATATTATAGAGGATAAAGATAAGGGATATTCGTTATTCATTGGGAAAGATGGATGGTTAATAATTGATGAAGGTGTAAAAATTTTAGTAGGTTTTAAAGAATCTGATAAGACAATAGCTTTTTTAAGGTTATTAGAGATTGACCCCCAAACACTTTTCAGTAGTTTACAAATGTATTTTAAAGAAAATAAAATTATAGATATTTTTCCATTTAAAGAACTTTTAGGTTTGATTTTTAAAATGGAATCAAATTATTGGTTGTTTTTATATTTAAATTTTCTTCATAAGAATAAAATGAAGATAGACTGGTTAAGTGAGGAAGTGTTATCATTTAATTGGGTAGACAAAGCTAATTTAAGAAGTTATAATAAAGCAATAATTCCTCCGCACCTTGACATTTAGCATTAGCGTAATGGCAAGCATTAAAAGGAAGTTTAAAAAGAAACGAGCATATTATTAGCCATTTGCAATGGCAATACAAGAAGTTACAAAAAAGCTACTTTGCATTGGGTTGTGAGGTAATTTTTTTGTTTTTAGATAGTTTTTTAAGTTTAGTAGCTTTTACAAGGTTATCAATAAGGTAAAAAATATGTTTTTTATCCCCCGCTCCCGCTAGTTTATAACTAGTGGCGGTTATGAGTAAGCAGGTAAGAGTAAGAAAATACCAATAGTAAATTATAAAGGCTACTTTAATGTAAGAATTAGAGTAGTTTTTTGTTATCAGGAGGTTTGTTTTGGGTAATTAAAGGAATTAATATTAAGCGTCATTACGAGGAGTATGCGACGAAGTAATCTGTTTATTTTGAGTTTGTATTGTTGTTTTGAGTTCTGTATTTTAATATTGTTTTGTCTCATTCTATTATGCTTAAAATAGCGGTTCTAATACCCCCGCTCCCGCTAGTTTGTAACTAGTGGCGGTTATGAGTACGCAAAGTAATAAAAGAAATAATATAAGCTACTTTAATGTAAGAGTTAGAGTAGTTTTTTGTTGTCAAAAGATTTACTTGTTTTGGGGAATTAAAATAAATAATTTTAAGTACCATTACGAGGAGTATGCGACTGAGAAATCTGCTTCTTTATGACATAGAAACTACAAGGTTCAGCGGAGCTAAATCCCCGCTCCCGCTAGTTTGTAACTAGTGGCGGTTATGAGTAAGCGGGTAAGAGTAAGAAAATACCAACAGTAAATTATAAAGGCTACTCTAATGTAAGAATTAGAGTAGTTTTTTGTTTTTCTAACCTTTGTTGCCACTAGTAAATACTAGCGGTAGCTGTGAAGAATTGACGGGTGCAATTATCAATAAAATAATTAAGAAACTGTTTTACAGTAAAATGTAAGGTAGTTTTTGTATTTTAGTAAAGCCATGAGTAGAAATTATAAATTTCATAATAAATCAGGACTTTATTTTGTGTCATTTGCTACAATTAACTGGATAGATGTGTTTACGAGGCAAGTATATTTTGATGTGTTAGCAGAAAGTATTAATTATTGTAGAAAAGAAAAAGGAATGGAGTTGTATTGTTATTGCTTTATGCCAAGTCATGTACATTTTATATTTCGATCAGCCAATGAGCAACCGTCAGGACTATTAAGAGACTTTAAACGACATACTTCAAAAAAAGTTATAAAAGCTATTAAGGATAATCCGCAAGAAAGCAGAAAAGAATGGTTGTTGTGGATGTTTGAACGAGCAGGAAAAAAGAATGTAACTACGCGTAAATACCAGTTTTGGCAACAGCATAACAAACCTATAGAGCTATGGAGTGAAAAAGTTATCAAACAAAAAATAGACTATATTCATAACAATCCTGTAGAAAGTGGTTTTGTAATAAACCCAGATGATTGGAAGTATTCAAGTGCTAGAAATTACCAAGAGGATGAGACTATACTAGAAATAGATAGTATTGGTTTTTTAAAATGATGTTTGATTTACTATAAAGACCACCAGTTACAAATTAGCAGTAACTATCGTAATAATCTTTTGATTGAGTTGTTGTATGTTGTTTTGAGTTCTGTAATGTAAAGATTGCTTCGCTTTACTGTGTTTCGCTCGCAATGACAGTTCTAGTGTGTCATTACGAGGAGTGTGAGACGAAGTAATCCACTTATACGAAGTTTGTATATGTTCTTTCGAAATAGCAACATTATTCACACTAAAAAAGCTATTAGGGTAAATAGTATTTTTTTACATTTGTAGGAGGTTAGAAGTATATTATTACTTTCTATTCAAGAAAAATAAATTGTATTATATGAAAATAAAGTGGACAATCTTATTAGCTTTTGTAATTGTTTTAGTAGCTGCATGTGAAGCAGTGTTTGTAGATGATATTTCAGACAAAGCAGTAACCGTTACAGCTCCAAAAGAAGGGGTGAGCTTACCAGAAGGGAGTATTTCTTTTTTATGGGAACGTATTGAAGGAGCAGAGAAGTATCAATTACAGGTAGCGAATCCAAATTTTGAAAACGCAGCACAAGTAGTATTAGATACAACAATCAGTAAAAACTCTTTTGCAAAAGCATTGACAAAAGGAAATTATGAATGGCGAGTGAGAGCAAAAAACTCAGAGTACGAAACACCTTATACCTCACAAGCTTTTTATGTATATGAAGGGGATATTACGACGAAAGAATTGGTGTTAACCTCACCCAAAGATGATGTCATGACAAATGTATCTAATCAAACGTTATCTTGGGAAAAATTACCAGAAGCGGTAGAGTATAGAGTCCAAATTTGGAAACCAGATACCAACGGGACTTTAGAAGAAGATACAACCATAACTAACACAACGATTGATGTTGATTTCTCTGATGGAACCTATACATGGCAGGTTAGACCGCAGAGCAGCACACAAAATGGTAAATATGTATCAAGAAAACTAACTGTTGACACGGTAAAACCCAATATCCCTGAAAACACAACACCAGCAGATGCTAGTTCACAAACAGAAACTACGGTGAGCTTTACTTGGAAAAGAGAAAATATAGCAGGAACGAGTGAATTAGATAGCTTATACGTTTATACAGATGAAAGCTTAAATAATCTAGCTTTTAAAGCTGAGGGAACAGACAAAAGTTTTACACAAGAAAATGTAGAAGCAAAAGCATACTACTGGTATATTGAATCTTTTGATAAAGCAGGGAATAGAAGCGACAAAAGTGAAGTAACGAGTTTTACAGTTAACTAACTGTAGTTTTAAGAAAAACGAAAAACCGTAAAAATCAATGTAGTTAACTTTCCTTAAGGAAGAAATTTGCATTTTTGAGATTTAGCTTCGCTGAACCTTACGGTTTCTCCTTTCATTACTCTACAATTCAAAATAACAGTAAAATATTCGTTATTTCGATAGAGGGAGTGCAAGAGTGATGAGAAATCTTTATAATACTAAGATTTAAATTAATAAAACCTTACGTTTTCTTCTTCTATAGATAAACTATCAATCCTTAACAATTTCAACCAACTTTTTATCCTGATCTACTTCCCAAACATTAAACTGTCCATCACCATCAAAATCAGTAATAGCTGTAGCACGAGCTTTAAATTTATTATTGGTGCTTTCAATAATTTCGTATTGGTAATTCGCTCTACCACCATTAGCAACGGTAACAGGAGGTACAAAATCTAGTACGTTAAAATCAGCACTATAGGTAGAGTGCATAAAAAAGTGATTACGTTGTAAAGAATGTAAGTGGTTTAATTGATTTTGAGCCTCAATACTTTTGGTACGAGAAATTAAAGGCATTAAGTTAGGCAATGCAATTAAAATTAAAATACCAATAATAACTAAGGTTATTAATAACTCTTGTAAGTTATAGGCGTCTACTTTTTTTAGTACAATCTTTTTATAAAAGCTCATTTTTTAATTTTTTGTCGGTAAATGTAATTGTTTATCGTAAAAAAATAAAATAATTAGGTAATTACTGTACTTAGCTTGAACATCGGTAAGTACATGGCAATTAAAATGACAGCAACAATACCACCTAGTACTAAAATTAAGATGGGTTCTATGGTTGCGTTAATCATTTTAGACCTGTATTCTATTTCTTCGTTATATTGATAGGTTAAACGCTTGAAAATAATTTCGTTTTGATTGGTTTCTTCGGCAACTTTTAATAGAGAAGCCATTTTTTTATCAAATATAGGTTGATTAGCAACACTTTTATGTAAGCTAATTCCTTGTAAAATATCTGATTCAACTTGTTGTAAGGCTGTTTGTAAGGGGTAAAAACGGATCATTTTTTGCGTTAACTGTAATCCGTTTAATAACGGGACTTTAGCAGCAACAAGTAAGCTTATGGCCTGTGTGAATTGTGCAATTCGTATTTTTCTTGTAAAATCACCAATAAAAGGAGTTTTTAGTAAAACAGCCGAACTTATTTTTCTAAACCACAATTTATTTTTTACAACAAAGAGAAGACCAACAATAAGGAGAATAAAAAGAAAAAACAAGGGAGCATTTTCTTCAGAAAAATCAGCTAAAGCAATGATCTTTTTAGTCACCCAAGGCAACTCTACTTTGTTTTGTTTAAAAATATCAGCAAACATAGGCACCACCATTCGTAACATAAAAAACACCGCTAAAAAGGCTGTTATTAACACAACAATAGGATACGATAAGGCACTTACAATTATTCTACGTTGTTCATTTTTACGCTTATAAAAATTACCCAACTCTTCACTTACTTTTTGCAGTGTTCCTGTTTGTTCACCTATTTGTAGAGAGTAGAATTCGTAGTTGGTAAATGACTTATGCCTTTTTATAGCATCCGATAAATTTTTACCATTGATTAAATCGTCAACGATGCTGTTAAATAGTTCTTTGTCAGAAGCTTTTTTTTGTTCATTTCCAATGAGTTCAATGGCGTCTTTTAACTCTAAACCAGCTTTTAAAAGTATCCCCAGTTCAATATAAAAATTTTCTTTCTTTTTATTAGAAAAAGAATTTCCAAACAGGCTAATTTCTTTTTTTAATAGTGAGTCTATATCAAAAGAAGTTTTTTCTTTTTTGGGTTTTTCTGATATGTTGTTGAGTTGAAAAGCCATTAATTGTTTAGGTAAAAAGCAGCATCTTTTTGTTTGTAAATAAAAATCTGTTTGAAGTTGTAGGTAGGGTTTGTATATAATTTCATAGCATCTATAGTACCTTGTGTAACTTCTTTTCCGTCCAAAAATAAAGATTTATCAGGAAAATTGATGAAAATTGTATCGTTTTGTCTTAAAATGTAATCATTGCTAAAATCATACGTAATAGTATCAATGGCATTCGTCATTAAAAAAGTATCTTTAATAGGAGAGTAGTTTACGTGATAACTATTAAAATCTTTCCATAATAATCGCTCTAAAAGTTGGTATTGTTGCTGACTTTTAAAATTTGTTTTAATAGTAGTGAGTTGTTTTTGAACCGTGTCTAATATTAAAAAAGTTAAGGAAACGACAAGACTTGTAATCACTAAAACAATTAACATTTCACTTAGTGTAAAAGCAGCCATTTTTTTAGTTTTCATAAGCTACAGTTTTTTTAATGACTTTCTTTTTAGAGGTTTTGTTTTCAGCTTCAAAAACAACTAGTTTTTGGTTTTCTTCTATAACTTCTCCTGAATAGATAATCCACTCGTTTTCTTCAGAAGAATAGGGGAGTGTAATCTGTCCGTTTTTATATTGATATACAATTTCTGTCAATTCATTTTCTATTTTATGTGTGCTATTTTTAACCGTGTTAAATAACAGGTTATCTACTGTTAGTAAAGCAACTCCAAATATGAGTAAAATAATTACAGTAGCAACAATTACTTCGGTTAACGAAGACGCTTTTACTTTTAGACTTGTTATTTTCTTTAATAAAGCCATTTTGCTACGGAATAATTTTGGTTTTTTATAGGTAATCCAGAAAATTGATTAGGAAGTTTAGTGCTATTAATTTCTACATTGTATACATGATTTATATACGTACTACCAAACTGTTTTGTTAAAAAATGATTCGTATATACACTTCCGTATACGGTTCCTAACAATTCTAAATTTTGATTACAATATACATCTCCAGTAACAGTTGTTTTTTCTTTGATATGAATTTGTGGATTAAAATTCATGGTTTTACTAGTACTGTATAGTAAAATACTACCCTTTATTTGACAGTTTTCTTCAATAATAATTTCAGGGTTATTGTTAGTATCTATTTTTTTTTCATTTATCACAACCAAAGCACTCGGATAGTGTAATGTACAATTAGATTGCACATTAATGGTGTCTTTAGCAAATGCTTGAAATGTTCCATTCACTCGATTTTGAACGGTTATTTTTGGGGCAACCAAAATAACATCTTCAAGTATGGCAGAAGTATGTATAGTAATACTACTGTTTGATTTTATGAGTATATTACCCGTTAAAGAAATGTTTTTAAGATGAATAGGGTAGTTTGAATTATAAACCAGCGTTTCTTTTTTAAACGAATTTTTAAAGTGTTTACTTTCTTCTAACTCAAAAAAAGAAGTTTTACCATCTAAAAGATGTGAAGAAACATACTTTTTTATAGTATTTATGTTTTCTATTTCAGGGAGTTTGGTACTACTTAAAGTAGACCTTCCGTATAACAAGGTATTTCTATTATATGAAGTTCCAGCAATATTTCCTCTTTTAATACCTAGTTTAGGAATACTTGCATCTCCGACAATTTTGGTGTTTCCTACTATCGCTAAGGGTTTATTGTTTTCTTGAAGATATAAAGCCTTTTTTTTACGGTTAAAACTACCTAATAACCCTATTTGTTCAAAGAATTCATTTTTTTCTGAAGATGTAACGTGAACACTTTTATAAATTCCCCAATCTTTAGTTATAATCGAGGTGTTATTGAGTTGATTTAGGTTTGTCTCGTTAAGTTTTTGAGTTTTTAAAAGGTCGAAAGTATGCTGTACATTTTCTATTGATTTTTTATATAAAGCTCCTTTTAATTGAACTTTTTTATGAAGGTGTATTAAAGTGATAAAGGCAAGTATGAGTATGGCTATAATTACGGAAATAACTAAAACATACTGTAAGGCTCCTGCTTTTACCTTTTTTAATAACAGCATAGTCTATCGTGCTTTAAAAGTTTTTGTTTCATTTTGAAACTTTAAAAGCACTTCTTCTGAATTTCCTTTTACCAACGTAAGGCCTCTAACGTTTTGACCAAGGTTAAAAATTTCTTGCTCCCCATTAATAGTAATAATAAAAGATTTCGATTTATTAGATGCTACAGTGCCATTATATACTATTTGAGGAAAATTCTTTTTTTCTCCTGTTATTTTCTTTTTAGGTTTAAAACTAACTTTTTTCCTTTTTATAGGAAGTTTTCCTAAAAAAGGATCTCTATAATCTGCCCTAATAGTATAAGGTTGTACTTCAACTATTTTTTTTCTAGAAAAATGATTAGAATTGTTTGTAGTAGCGATAGTTGTTGTATTTGGAGATAATCGGTTGTAAATTTTATAACCAATAAGTCCCCAAACACAAACAACTACAGCAAGTAATAAGTATGTTTTTTGTTTTTTATTCAACTATTTTATGTTTGATAAGTTTTTCTATTTCGTTTAATCGACGCTCTAAGGTATTGTTTTTTTCTTTTGCTGCTTCTAATTCTTTTTGTTGCTGAATAGTATATAGCGTTAGTTCTTCAATTTTTTGAAGTAATTGTATCGAAAATTTACTAAGTTCAATACCGTTGTTTTGCATTTCTTTTTCAGAGGAAATATCGGGTAAATGCTTATTCTTAAAAATATATTCTTGTAAAGAATCAAGTTTAACGAGTTTATAATCATTTTCAAAAACAAAATCTGCACCAGAGTCAACAGTTACTTTAATTTCTCGAGCACCAATTTTGCCAGCAACGGTTAATTTATCTCCATTATTAAGTTTGTGTGTACCAATGGTCAGATTATTTTCTATAGTAAAATTTTGCTTTAAATATGTTCTATCAGCAGTCTGATTATTGGCGAGAGTAGAAACAGGAGTTGTTTGAATTGTAGTTGAGTTAAAACCATTTACTCTATTTACACCTTTAATTGTAACTACTATGGTATTTCCTGTACTTAATAGATGATATATTGGAATAACTAAGCGATTATTATCATTAAACTCTAATTCTCCTAGTTTCCATTCAGAAGCAACATGTCCAAAAGCAACTGGTACTTCAGAAGTGTGATGAAAATAGCCTTCTTTACCTAGGTTTTTTCCTATTTGGTACCTCTTAGTATATTTACCTGTACTGAGTCTATATCCATAGGCAGAAGTAATTGTAACTTCCATCCATCCCCACATTTTAATATCTCCAAAATCTATATAACTAACTTGATTCTCTACCCCATTTGCAAAAGTGATATAAGAACTTTCCCATTCAAAACTATAGTTTTGAGCTTTAATAGTTAAAGGAGCAAAGACAAAAAAAAGTAATATTATTTTTTTCATAATTAATTTTTATTTTTCGAGTTTGTTAATTCTTTCTTCTAACTTTTTTAGGAGGCTATTTTCTTTTTTTAATTCATCAATTTCTTTTTGTTGCTGAATAGTATATAGCGTTAGTTCTTCAATTTTCTCTAACAATTTTCTATTCATTTCACCTAACTCAATACCTCCATCTTTTGCTACTTCTTTTGCGCTAGGAATGTTTTGTAAATGCCCTTTTTCGTTAATGTGTTTTTCTACTTCATATAAGCTAGGTAGTGTATATTCTTTAGAAAAAACATAATCGGGCCAGCCAGTTAAATCTACTTTAACCTCTTTAGAATGAATTGTTCCATTAACGGATAATTTAGCATCAGGATTTGCAGTTCCAATCCCTACATTTCCCAATTTATTAATGAAAAATCTAGACTGAATATTTAATTCGCTATTAACAGCAGTTTGAACAGCTGTTGGAGTAGATAAAAATTCAAGAGTTCCTTGTCCTAGTCGTAAAGCCCCTCTGTTTGCAGAAAAATTATCGAAAGTTGAAACTAGTTGTCCTGATGTACCTGAACCATTCATCCCTGCTGCACCATACCCTAGAATAATAGCACCAGAACTGTAATTGGAACTTAATGTTCCGATATAATCATTGTCAGCATATGTTTGAGCAAATATAATTCCTCCTTGAGTTGATTTTGGACCTAATTCAATAGGTTTATTAATTTTTTGTATTAAAATTTTTGACCACTGACCCCAAGTTTCATCATCAGGCAATCCATTCCTATAAAAAATACCTCCTTCATTAAAGTTTAATTGATGGTGATGTCCTCCAGTATTATCTGCCCAAGGTGCAAAGGTTAAAAGACCTGAGTAGTATCCTATACCAGGAACCCCTATATTCTCTCTTTTTTTAAATTCAAATTTTACTTCGTTATTGTAATAACTAGGTGCAAAATTATCATATCGAGTGTTTAATACTTTAATGTTTTCAGCAATTTGTGCGTTAATTTTAAAAGAGAAGGTTACAAATAAAACCGTAATAATAATTTTCTTCATCATTTATTTTTTTGTTGTTAAACTCTCTAACTGTTTAGATTGTTGTTTAACGATTTTCTTTAACTCGTTAATTGATTTTTCTTGTTGAATAGTATATAAGGTTAGCTCTTCGATTTTTTCTAACAATTTTCTATTCATTTCGCCTAATTCAATACCTCCATCTTTTGCTACTTCTTTAGCACTAGGAATGTTTTGCAAATGCCCTTTTTTATTAATGTGTTGCTCTACTTCTTGTAGAGTAGTTAATTGGTATTCTTTAGAAAATACATAATCGGGCCAGTTACTTTGTAGCTGTACTTTTACTTCTTCTGTAATTGTTTTTCCTGCAATAGCCAATTTGTAATTAGTAGGTATAGAGGTTGTTCCAATCCCCACATTTCCATCATATTTTAAATACATTGATTCGTTTCCTGTCCCTACAGCAAAAATTAACGAATTAAAATCTCCTCCTTCACCATTAGTTGATCTAATATATGCTCTATCATTTCCTCCCGGTTTCTCTAAAAACTTAATTTTATAAGTTCTTGCTAGTGAAATATTTCCATTTACTTCCAGTTTTTCTGCAGGAGAATTTGTTCCTATACCTAGTTTACCATAAACAGCTAAATTAGAAGGACTACTAGTGCTACCTACCCAAACATCTTTTTGATTACCATAGTTTAGATATAAGTTATCAAAGTCATTGCTGTCTGCTTTTTTTCCATTAATATGTCTAACTCTTAGAGCGGTATTTGTTTCCCCTCCTATATTAAGGTCTCCTTTTATAGTTGTGTTCCCATTAATATCTTTTTTATAAGGAACAGCCACTACATTTGTACCCGACAAAGCTTCATCAACAGCAATCCAGTTTTCATAGTTAGCGGGAATGTCATCGGCAGTCCTACCTTTTGCATATGCTCTTACTTGAAACCTATTATAATACTCTCTTGAGTCTAAAAAGATAACCACCTTACCATTTTCATTAGCCAATTTTATACCGGGAGCATAAGCACCATGACTTGAGGCTCCATAAGAATGAAAGTTATCTTGATAAATATACCAGTTCAACATAATTCCGATAGACTTGCCTTTGGAATAGTTATATCCTTCTATAATTACAGTAGGCATTTGAGAGCCATTTGCATAAGGTAAATTGGTTTTAATTTTTATTCCATGAGTAGGAGTGCCATTAAAACTATAATTTAAAGGAGTATAGTTTTGAGCTTTAATAGTAAAAGAAATCAAGACTAAAATAAATAAAGTAATCTTTTTCATCATTAATTTTTGTTTTCAAGTTTGTTAATTCTTTCTTCTAACTTTTTTAACCTTTCGATTTCTTTTTGTTGTTGAATAGTATATAGCGTTAGTTCTTCAATTTTTTCTAACAATTTTCTATTCATTTCACCTAACTCAATACCTCCATTTTTTGCTACTTCTTTCGCGCTAGGAATGTTTTGTAGGTGTCCTTTTTCGTTAATATGTTTTTCTACTTCATATAAGCTAGGTAGTGTATATTCTTTAGAAAAAACATAATCGGGCCAGTTATTTTGTAACAGTACTTTTACTTCTTCGGTAAGAATTTTTCCAGCAACTGCTAGTTTGTAATCGGTTGGAATTGTGGTAGTACCAATCCCTACGTTACCACCTTTTGGATTAAGAGAAATATTTTTAGGAGAACCAGTAGTATGTCCATTATATGCTTGAAACCATGTGTATTGACTAGAACCAATACCTGCATACAATCTTGTCATTGTACCTAAACCTTCTGGAAGCCTTGGAGTTGAAGACAAAATAAAACTAGCTTTGTTTTGTAAATCTTCAGTATTTGCGGAAGGTTCTCCTCCTTTACCATTAATGTGTAATAAAGAGGAGGGAGTGGAAGTACCAATCCCAGTATTACCTATGTTGAAATAAGTATTTGAAGCTTCTTTTTTCCATGTAATATCACTTTCAGAAGCTAACAATCCTTTATAAGGAGTGGTCGCTTCTGGATGGATAAAAAATAATTCTGATAACCCTAGTTTTCCATCTGCTCCGTGAGTGGAGTAGATGGTATATCGTAATTTAGTATATGCGCCTGAAGGCAGTTTTTCTGAAACAAATCTAGAGCTTCCATAATCTTGATTAGAATAGTCAGCTATTGTAACCCACATATTAGCATTTTGGTAAACATTATACCCTTCAATTTTAAATCGTTTAGGCTGCCAATATCTCGTTGACCAACCTACCCATGCTCCAGTTTGAGTATGCATGTTAGGTAAGTTTTCTATTAAAATAGTAGTAGGTGATACTGTTGAAGCGGGTGGGCCACTATAACTTGGAATAAACCTACCATCAAAAAGTGCTCGTAAATTAACAGTTGCATCACCTGTTTGCGTTACAGTGTAGCGATTGGTAGCATCGAACAAAACATTATGTTCCATGCCTACAGGAGTAGTATTAGTAGTAAACTGTTGAGAAAAAATGCTTAGGTTGTATAAGCATAGCATAGCAATAATTAGTTTTTTCATAATAAATTCTTATATTAATAATGGATAAATTTCTTTTAATGAGGTAACTCCTTCTTTTACTAAATGAAGAGCATTGTCTTGTAGAGTAGCAATATTTTGTTGCTTTAGATAGGTATAAATATCTTGTTCTTTAGTACTTATAGCCGATACTAATTCTTGAGTTATGGGTATTATTTCATAAATAGCTTTACGTCCTTTATAGCCTGTATGATAACATTCAGTACAACCAACAGCTTCATAATGTGTGTGGTTATTTAAAAGTTTGTTTGCTAAGTGTAAATCAGTATCATTTTTAACTACTTCTTTTTTACAGTTATTACATAGTTTTCTAACCAAACGTTGCGCAACACTAACATTTAAAGTACTGGCAATTAAAAAAGAGGGAATGTTCATGTCTATAAGTCTAGAAATGGTTCCCCAAGCAGAGTTTGTATGTATGGTTGATAATACTAAGTGACCTGTTAACGAAGCTCTAATAGCCATGTTTGCTGTATCTGGGTCTCGTATTTCACCAACCATAATAATATCAGGATCTTGTCTTAAAAAAGTTCTTAGAGTACTTGCAAAATCTAATCCGATACTTTCTTTTAATTGAACTTGATTAATGCCTTCTAAGGTATATTCTATGGGGTCTTCAACTGTTAAAATATTTGTGTTCGGTTTATTTAAAAGTTGTAAAGTAGCATATAAAGTAGTTGTTTTTCCTGACCCAGTTGGTCCAGAGATTAACACAATTCCATTGGGTTTGTGTACTGCTTTTTGATATATGTTTAACTCTTCTTCATTAAAACCTAAACTTTCTAGCTTGAAGGATAATAAGTCTTTTGATAAAATACGAAGTACCAATTTTTCACCATATAGAGTAGGTAAGGAAGAAACACGAATGTCAAAAACATCATTTCCATTTTTAAAGTTTATTCTTCCGTCTTGGGGTAATCTTTTTTCGGAAATGTCCAGACCCGACATAATTTTAAGTCGGTTGACTATTTTTGGGTATTCGCTTTTTAAAATAACATGACGTTCAATTAATTTTCCGTCAATTCTAAATCGGACCCTATTTGAGTTTTCAAAAGCCTCAAAATGAATATCACTACTTCCTATTTCTTTAGCTTCCTGAATGATGTTTGTAAGGAAATCATCTGAATAATTGAGTATTTTTTCATGATTACGAACAGCTTTTCTATATTTTGAATTAATGGATTTTTTTAATAAGTCAGAATCAATTATTTCAAATTCAATACTTAGACCAAGTATAACTTCTAGCTCTTGTTTTAACTCTAAATTATCAAAATCACTATAAATAATTAACGTATTGTTTTTGATTGTTTTAGGAAGGATGTTATAAAAAAAAGCTTGTTCAGAAGATAATAGTTGAAGCGCTTCAACATCTGTTAAAAGAGTATTTTTCATTTACATAGCGTATAAATTCAAAACTTCAAAATTATTATTCAGTAATAAAATAATTACTAGGAATAAAGATTGTAATCCTGCTAGCGGAACAGTTTTGTTAGTTAATCTAGGTTTCAAAAATATAAATAAAATAAAAGAAAATATCAAAGAAGAAGAAAAGATGATTAAAAAAGCAAAAGTAGGAAAGCCCATAGCAATAATTATAAAAAAGAAAAGATCACCTAATCCGATGGTTTTCAAAAGACTTTTTTTTAATTTTAATGTAGTATACAAGTATAATACTAAGAAAATTATAGATAAAAAACTCATGTTTACAATGCTAGTATATAAATAACTATAAACTGAAAATGAATTTGAATAATGAGTAAAGCTTATAAAAATTAAAGAGGTGAATAAACTAAGTAGGTATACTTTTCTTTCTTTGAAATCTTGATAAGTTATAAATACGAGATTAAAATATAAAAGAATCGTAAAAATCATTAGAAAAGAATAAAGATTTGTGTACTTAAAAATCTATTATAAATATAAAATAAAAAGAGGAGTCTTACTTTCCGATACAGAAATTTCCAAAAATGTGTCCCAAAATATCTTTATCTACATCGTATTCACCTGTAATATTTCCTAAATGGCGTAAGCATTCTCGAATGTCAATAGCAAATAAGTCAGAAGAAATACCTAACTCAATTCCATTTTTCACCGAATTAATACTTTCTAGAGCATGGTTTAATGCTTCGAAGTGGCGTGAGTTAGTAACAATTGTTTCGTTATTACTTAAAGCCCCTGTATTCACTAAAGAAATAAGTTCTTGTTTTAATTCATTAACGCCAATTTTTTGTTTTGCTGAAAGTAAAATTAAATGTTCAATTTCTGATTGTAAAATAGAGGAGTCATGACACGATAAAGTATCTACTTTATTGGCAATAACCAATAAACGTTTATTAGGAAAACGCTGTTTTATAGTTGCTATTTCTTCTAAAAATAATTCTTTAGAATGTACATACTTGTTTGAATCAATTAAAAAGATAATTAACTGAGCATTTTCTGCTTTTTCATAAGCTTTTTTAATACCAATACTTTCAACAACATCTTCAGTTTCTCTAATACCAGCAGTATCTATAAAACGGAAAACAACACCATCAATAATTAGTTCATCTTCAATAGCATCACGAGTAGTACCAGCAATATCAGATACAATAGCTTTTTCTTCGTTTAGCAAGGCATTTAACAACGTAGATTTACCAACGTTAGGTTCTCCAATAATAGCAACAGGAATTCCATTTTTCATGGCGTTTCCAAAAGCAAAAGAATCAATTAAACGCTTTAAAACAGCTGATATTTTAGCTACTAATTCTTTAAATTTAGTTCTATCAGCAAATTCTACGTCTTCACCAGAAAAATCAAGTTCAAGTTCAATCAAAGCGGCAAAATCAAGTAATTGTCCTCTTAACTCTTTTAGTTCATTAGTAATTCCCCCGCGCATTTGTTGAATTGCCACTTGATGCGAAGCAGCAGAATTTGAGGCAATTACATCGGCAACAGCTTCCGCTTGTGATAAATCCATTTTACCATTTAAAAAAGCACGCATGGTAAACTCACCATTATCAGCTATTCGACAACCATTTTGTAAGAAAAGTTGAATAATTTCTTGCTGAATAAAGCTAGAACCGTGACAAGAAATTTCCACAACGTCTTCACCTGTATAAGAATGCGGATTTTTAAAAATAGATACTAAAACTTGATCAATAATTACTCCATTATTTACAATATGACCTAAATGTAAGGTATGAGACTTTTGAGATAATAATGACTTATTTTTCTTTACAGAAGTGAAAAATGAATCTACAATTTTTATCGATTTTTCTCCTGAAAGTCTAATAACAGCAATAGCACCAACTCCTGCTGGGGTTGCTAATGCAATAATTGTATCGTTTTGTATCATACTGCAAAATTACCTAATTTAGTAGGAAGTATTATAAAATATCAACAACATATTTTTTACTGAACAAGCATGGGGGAAAACCCCTTTTTTTAACATTTTATTTTTAAAAACTAAAAATAAGCATTACATTTGGTGTAACAGTTTTTAGAACTTAAAAAACGTTAATCCCTCAAAATAATACGATACCCACTCAGTATTATTTTAGTTTCCTCATAAAATTTTTGTTGTGTACTCATTGTGTGTTATAAAAGTATTGCATTCTTGTAATACATCAGAAATACGTATCCCTTAATTACCCCACACCCCATTTTACCCCATCCCCGTAAGATGGTTTTAGCGAACACTAAGACTTAATAAGAGTAATACCCTAAAGAAATTTAGAGTATTTAAAAAGTTAAATTTTAAAAGTTAAGGTATGGGAATGAAAACTACTCATTTAAGAAAACTAATGCTGATACTTTTGTTGTTTAGTGCTAATTATGTTTTTTCACAAACAACAGTATCCATGCAGAGTCCCTGTAACCTTTCTGGGTGTGGAGCTCAGGATGTCGAAATAGGAAGTGTTTATATAGGAGATTCAAATGGAAACCCAATAAGCACGTGTACAGTAGGGCAACAACTCTCTAATGTTTACCTATATGTAGACATTTCTAAAGCAGCAAGTAAAATAGATTTATATATGCAGTTTTACTTGATGAATGGAGCAGATAAGATTGATAAAGATGGAAATGTTTATGTTGGAACAAATAAAATTAGTATAGGTATCTCAGGGGCAATTAGTCCTAGTACTTACCAAATGTTTGAGTTAATAAACTACACTTGTGGAGAAGAATTAACTTTAACCGACGTATATCTTTCTTGGCAAACTCCCGGTAGCAATGTAGGACCAGGGTGTTCAACACAAAATTCTAAATGTTCAGGAGAAAATTTACCACCAATTGATGTGCAAACTCCAATAGCTCCTGATTTTACTTTTGAATACGATTGTGGAAGTGGAGGTTTTCAAAGAGTAACCTATACTAATACTTCTACTGGAGGAGATGGAACCTTAACATATCAGTGGAGTTTTGGAACAGGAGCTTCTCCATCAATGGCAACAACTGAAGGCCCACATCCGGTTAATTATACTAGTTCGGGAACTAAAGTAGTAACACTAATTGTTACAGATGAAGATGGAGATACAAATTCAATAACTAAAAATGTTGCAGTATACTCTACTCCTGAGGCAAGTATAGTTGGAACAAATGTTAGTTGTAATGGTGGAAGTGATGGGGCAGCAAATTTAACCATAACAGGAGGGAAGGCTCCTTATATTTATTCATGGGATAATGGAGCTAATACTGAAGATATTACAGGTTTAGAAGCTGGTACATATCAAGTAATCGTTACTGATGCTAATAATTGTATTGCCTTTACAAATGTAACAATAATCGAGCCTCCTCTATTGTCACTTTCTCTTTTAGGAAGTGATTTAAGTTGTGGAGGAAGTGATGGAGCTATCGATCTAACCGTATCAGGAGGAACAGCAGGTTATACTTATTTATGGAATACAGGAGCAACAACAGAAGACCTTAGTGGATTAACAGAAGGGACTTATACGGTTACTGTAACAGACACTAATGGGTGTCAAGAAGTTGGAGCTATCACTTTAGTGTCGAATGACAATGAAAATCCTATTATTAGCGTTCCAGAAACCTTAGGAATTGAAGGTTGTGATGAAAATGATATAACAAGTTTAAATGCTAGATACCCTTTGAGTTTAGCACCATCTTCTGATATCAAAGACAGCTTTTTTACAACTGGCTATACTGCTTCTGATGATGGAACAATAGCAAGTATAACTTATATAGATGCAATTAGTTCTGATGATGGATGTATTACTACAGTTACAAGAACATTTACTGTTACTGACACATGTGGTAAAATAGGAACAGATGCAATGGTGATTACCATTCAAGATACTATAGCACCAGATTTTACAGTGCCAGGAGATATTTCAATTTTTTCAGATACTAGCTGTAATTATGATGCCAGTGTAGGTATAACAGGAGATGTTACAAATGAATCAGATAATTGTAATACTGGCTTAGAGGCTACCTTTACAGATGAAGAGCTAACAGGTAGTTGTAATGGGGAAAAGATAGTTAAACGTACTTGGAAATTAATAGATAGCTGTGGTAATACAACAGAAAAAATACAAACAATTACAGTTGTAGATACGACAGCACCCGTATTATCAGAGGAACCAGCCGATGTAAGTGTCGACTGTGAAGCCATACCAGCGGTACCCACCATCACTGCAACTGATAACTGTGATACTGTTGTTGATGTAATTTTCACCGAAGTAAGCAATACGGTAGTAGACGGCTGTGGAGCGATTGTCCGTAAATGGGAATCAACCGATAACTGTGGCAACACGGTAAGTCACACCCAAACGATTACAGTAACCGATACGACAGCACCCGTATTATCAGCAACACCAGCCGATGTAAGTGTCGACTGTGAAGCCATACCAGCGGTACCCACCATCACTGCAACCGATAATTGTGATACTGTCGTTGATGTAATTTTCACCGAAGTAAGCAATACGGTAGTAGACGGCTGTGGAGCGATTGTCCGTAAATGGGAATCAAC